>JAYSSN010000152.1:0-4206 GCA_043720555.1 Rhodobacterales bacterium
GCAGCTTCCATGCGATCTGGCGCAGCATGCCGTGAAAGGTCTGCACCTCGGCTTTTGTCAGGTTCAGCCGCGCCCACATGTTGCGCAGGTTGGCCTTCATCATCGGGGCTTTGGCGTCCGGGTAAAAGAAGCCGGCGTCATCAAGGCGCGCCTCATAGTGATCGCCCAGGCGTTCGACCTCGATCGCACCGGCGAAATCCGTGCGGGCGAGCGCCATGACCTCGGGGGCCACGTCCACGGTCTGCCGTTGCCATTCGTACCCCAGCAGCAACACGCATTGCGCAAGGTTCAGCGAGGGGAATTCCGGGTTTACCGGCACCGACACAATCGCATTGGCCAGCACCACATCGTCATTTTCCAGCCCCGCCCGTTCCGGCCCGAACAGCACGCCCACGCGTTTGCCTTCGGCGGCCAAGGCGCGGGCCTGCTCCATCGCGCGTTCGGGCGTGACCACGGGTTTGACCAGCTCTCGCCCCCGCGCGGTGGTCGCAAAGACATAGTCGCAATCGGCAATCGCGGCCTTCACGTCAGGGAACAGCCCCGCATGGTCCAGCAGCCGCCCCGCGCCGCTGGCCATCGCCACGGCCTTTGGATTGGGCCAGCCGTCGCGGGGCCCCACCACACGCATCCGGTCCAGCCCGAAGTTCAGCATGGCCCGCGCGGCCGCCCCGATATTCTCGCCCATCTGCGGGCGCACGAGGATCATGGTGGGGGTCAAAAGATCAGGCATCGCGGCTCCTTCACGGCTGCCTCGCAGATAGGCGATGCCCGCCCCATGGCCAAGCCCCGATTTCGCTGCTAGATCAGGCGAATTGCCCGAAAGGACCGCATGCCATGGCCGCCGAAGACCGCCCGCAGATCACCCTCATCACTCCAGCGGCCTTCGATCTGGAGGTATTTCCCGATCAGCTGGCCCGCGTGATGGATGCGGTAGATATCGCCTGCCTGCGCTTGTCGCTGGCGTCCAGGGACGAAGATCTGATTGCACGCGCAGCGGACGCCTGCCGTGTTGTGGCGCACGCGCGTGACGTGGCGATCGTGATCGAGCGCCATGTGCTGATGGTCGAACGGCTGGGGCTGGACGGTGTTCACCTGACAGACGGCGCGCGATTGGTGCGCAAGGTGCGCAAGGATCTGGGGCCGGATGCTATTGTAGGGGCGTTTTGCGGCGTGACCCGGCATGAAGGCATGAACGCGGCCGAGGCAGGGGCGGATTACGCAGCCTTTGGCCCGATCGGCGCGACGCCCTTGGGTGACGGCACGCAGGTGGAGTTTGATCTGTTCCAGTGGTGGTCCGAGGTCATTGAAATGCCGGTGATCGCCGAGGGCGCGCTGACGGTGGCGCTGGTCGAAAAGTTTGGTCCGGTGACCGATTTTTTTGGTGTCGGCGACGAGGTCTGGGGCGCGGATGACCCCATCGCCGCGCTGAGGGCTTTGCTGGCGCCTTTGGGCTAAGTGCCTGACGGCGACAGGTGTCCGTTGGAAATTTCATGATTTATCGAATTGAAATAACGTATTACGTTGGTCTCCACACTCTTTACGCAAGCACTGGTTGCCCTGCGGTGGAAGCTCCCCGGTCAAACGGGTGCGCCGACCGCACTACTGCTTCGCAATAGGCCGCCAGCGATTTGCGGTCTGCAAAGTCGGCCACGCGGACGGGATCGTGAAACACGACCTCGACCCGGCCCTGCCGCCGTGCGGCCAGCGTGACAATCAGATGCGGCGCGAAATCCATGTCGCCCCACCAGCCATAGTGGCGCGGATCGCGCGCGGGTGGCGCATGATAAATCACGGTCACCGGCTGAATGCGCAGATCATCCTTCAGGTGATATGACATGAACGCCGCAAAAAGTGTTGATTTGAATGGCAAAATACGAACCGCATCAGTGCTGGTTCCTTCGGGAAAGAACAGCAGGCGATGCCCGGCGTGCAACCGCTTTTCAAAGGTGCGCTGCTGCCGTTTGGCGTCGGTTGCGCGCCGCCGGATGAACACGGTGCCCGTTGCGCGGGCCAGCCAGCCGATTGCGGGCCAGCCCGCGACCTCGGATTTGGCCACGAAGTATACACGGTCTGCGGCATTCAGCGCGAATACGTCCAGCCATGAGGAATGGTTGGCCACAATCGCCCCCACCCCCGCCATGGGTTGCCCGCGCACGACAAGCGGCAGGCGCAGGATGACAAAGGCCGCGCGGCAGACAAATTGGGTGATATAGGGCGTCACCGGGCGGACGCGCCCGAACAGCGGCCATTCGATCAGCCGCACCAGCAGCAGCACGATCAGACAGGTATAGGTCAGCGTCCCCAGCACGACCCCGCGCCAGATCACCCGCACCCAGGCCCCGATCCCCAGCCGGGGATGCGCCATCGGAACATCCTGCCATTCCGTCATGCGGCGCGCCCCTGCTTGCGCAGATAGAAGTCACGATGCCTGGCGCTCATCCTTGCGGTGTCCATCACAAGGCAGACGTCGGTCGTGTTGAAGGCACGATCGATCCAGGCCCCATCGCCCACGAACCCGCCAAGCCGCAGATACGCCTTGATCAGCGCGGGCGTGCCCGCCATGGCAGCCTTGCGATCCAGATGCGTCACCGGCACCAGATCCATCCGTTGACAGGCCCCCGGCCGCGCCGTCACCCGCAAGCCGGGCGGGGCCAGATGATGATGGTGCAGATATGACAGCGCCTGGGCCAGCGGGGCGGGGTCGGTGCCATGAAAGCTTGCCACGCCAAACAGCACTTCGATGCCGCGTTCCAGCGCGTAATCGGCCAGTCCGTTCCACAGATGGAACATTGCCGTACCGCCCCGGTGGTCCGGATGCACGCAAGACCGCCCCAGTTCCAGCAGCCGCCGCCCGCTGGTGCGCAGGGCGGTCAGGTCATATTCGCCCTCGGAATAGAACCGCCCCGCCCCGACACGGTCACTGGGCAGCAGACGGTACGCCCCGATCACGTGGTCCAGATCATCGGGGTTGCGCTGTGGATCAATCAACAAAAGATGATCGAACAGCGGATCAAACTCATCCCGCTCCAGCCGTGCCACGTGATCGACCAGCGGGCCATCCCCACCCAGTTCCTGCACGAACACACGGTAACGCAGCCGCTGCGCCCCACGCAGATCACGCGGGTCGTCAGCCAGACGCAGGGTATATGCGCGGTCGTCAGCGATCATTGCGGGAACAGGGCCATCCTTGCGCGACTTAAGGATGTGGCGCGGGCTTTGCAAGCAAACACCACCCGAAGGCACCGCTTAGATTGCGCCACACTTATCGGTTGCATTTTGCCGGCCCTTCGCCATGTTACAAATCATGTACTAAAGACGAGGATCAGGGCGACACGTCGCCCATCAAGGACCACCTTACCCTGATGTTCAAAGTTTACCGTAATCCGGTCGCCGATCCTCGACTGTACCTGCCCCAAGCCCCACTCCGGCGCGGCCGGATGCCGCACCAGCATCCCTGGTTCCAGGGCCGTATTCATACCCTCCATCGACAGGTTCCTTGATGATTGACCGCCATGATCTGACTGCCCTGATTGGCTCGCGTATCTGCCATGATCTTATCAGCCCGATCGGAGCGATCGGCAATGGGGTGGAGCTGATGCTGATGGATGGCTCCGCGCGGGGCCCTGAAATTGCGCTGATCGCGGAAAGCGTGGCCCATGCGAATGCCCGCATCCGGTATTTCCGCGTCGCGTTCGGGTCTGTCGGCGGGGACCAGCGGATCGCGCGGGCAGAGGTGCAGAATATACTGACCGAATTCACCCGCGGCGGACGCCTGCAGATCGGCTGGACCAGTGGCAGCGACATAGCGCGTGACGAGGTGAAGCTGGCGTTTCTGCTGCTGTTCTGCATCGAGACGGCCATGCCGTTCGGGGGACGGGCGCGCGTGGTGGCGGACAGTGGTGGCTGGTTGATCGAAGCCGAGGCGGCAAAGCTGAAGATTGATCCCGCGCTGTGGGAAGTGCTGTCAAACCCCGCATCCATCATTCCCATCAGCCCCGCTCAGGTGCATTTCGCGCTGGTGCCAGAGGAACTCAGGCGTCAATCGCGTGCCCTGACGGTGGCGATCAGCGATCAGGTGATCCGGCTGTCGTGGTGATCAGGGCCGGATGGTGCCGTCGCCCGTGACAAGGTATTTGAAGCTGGTCAGTTGTTCCGCACCCACCGGCCCACGCGCGTGCATCTTGCCGGTGGCGATGCCGATTTCGG
>JAYSSN010000153.1:0-1746 GCA_043720555.1 Rhodobacterales bacterium
GCGGCGCGGGGGCGGTCAAACCTGACGGTGCGCACCGGCGCGCAGGTCAGACGCATCATCGTGCAGAACGGGCGCGCCACCGGCGTCGCGCTGGCCGACGGCATGGTGCAGGCTGGCACCGAGGTGATCCTGTCAGCCGGCGCCATCGGATCACCCCGCATGTTGATGCTGTCAGGCATCGGGCCCGCCGACCATCTGGCAGAGGTCGGGGTCAGGACGGTCATTGACCAGCCCGGCGTCGGATCGAACCTCCAAGATCACCTCGATCTGTTCGTGATCGCCGAATGCACCGGCGATCACACCTATGACCGGTTTGCCAAACCGCATCTGTCGGCGGTGGCGGGCCTGCAGTATCTGCTGACAAAACGTGGCCCCGTGGCGTCCAGCCTGTTTGAAACCGGCGGGTTCTGGTACGCCGACCCCAACGCGCGCTCGCCCGACATCCAGTTGCATCTTGGCCTTGGGTCGGGGATCGAGGCGGGAGTCACCCGCATGGCGCATGGCGGGGTCACGCTCAATTCTGCGTACCTGCGGCCGCGGTCGCGCGGCACGGTGCGGCTGGCCAGCGCCGATCCGATGGCGGCACCCCTGATTGATCCCAACTATTGGGCCGATCCGCATGATCGCGCGATGTCGATCCTTGGTCTGAAACTGGCGCGCGAGATCATGAGGCAACCGGCGCTGAAGCCGTATGTGTTGGCCGAACGCCTGCCGGGGCCGCTGGTGCAGACCGAACAGGATTACATCGACTACGCCTGCCGCCATGCCAAGACCGATCACCATCCCGCGGGCACCTGTCGCATGGGGCCCGATGCGGCGGCCGTGGTGGACACACGGCTGCGGTTCAACGGGATCGCGGGCCTGCGTGTGGCGGACGCGTCCATCATGCCGACGCTCGTCTCATCGAACACCAATGCGCCCACGATCATGATCGCTGAAAAAGCTGCCGACATGATCCGCGCCGATCATGGATTGTGATGATGCTGACCCTGCCAACGTATGACGGTACGCTGCAACCCTACCGGCTGACGGGCGACCCTCTGACACCTCGCGCCCCGAAGGTGCCGCTGACGCGCACTTCCTTTGCCGCCGCCCATGTCGTGTCTGATCCGCTGCGCGAACGCAGCCCGTGGGATACGCGCCCCGCAGTGGACTGGGACGCCACGCTCAACGTTCGGCAGGCGCTGTGGGATCAGGGCCTGGGGCTGGCCGAGGCGATGGATACCGCGCAGCGTGGCATGGGGGTCGACTGGCCCACGGCGCTGGAACTGATCCAGCGCACAATGGCGGCTGCACGCGCGCATCCCATGAAACCGCGTGTCGCCTGCGGGGCAGGCACAGATCACGTGCCACGGGCCGATCTGCGCGATGCCGATGCCATCGTCGCGGCTTACGAGGCACAGGCGCAGGCCATCGAGGCGGCGGGCGGCCAGTTGATCGTGATGGCCAGTCGCGCCTTCACCGCCATCAGCGCGGATGAGGCCACCTATACAAAGGTCTACCGCCGCCTGATCGATGGCGCGCAGGAACCGGTGATCCTGCACTGGCTGGGCGACATGTTCGATCCCGCGCTGGCGGGCTATTGGGGCAACCGCGACGTGGACGCGGCGATGGACACCGCTGTGGGCATCATCAACAGGCATGCGGCCAAGGTCGACGGCATCAAGATCTCGCTGCTCGACAAGGACCGCGAGATCGCGATGCGAAGGCGCCTGCCCGAAGGCGTTCGCATGTACACCGGCGACG
>JAYSSN010000154.1:0-4199 GCA_043720555.1 Rhodobacterales bacterium
CCGTCTTCGGCTGCGCCAAAGGCGTCCGAGGCCGAGGCAAGGGCCGCCGTGGCGCCACTCACGGCCTGCCTGGCCTTCGCCGCTTCGCCCTCGGCCCGGTCCAGAGTGGTGTGGGTATCTGCCAGCAGGCGTTGTGCCGACTGGTGCCGGGCAGCAAGGCGCGCGGCATCTTCGGTCGCCTCGGACAACAGGTTTTCACGGTCTGACAGCAGGCGTGCCGCTTCGCGTGCCACCTCGGACGCCTCGGCCAGCTTGTCGTCATGGCCATCATGGGCGCGGACAAGCTGGTCAATCTCCCACTCCAGCCGCTGAATGGTGTCGCCCGCATCGCGGTTCAGCCCGGCCTCGCGGTCCATGTCGCGGGTCAGCTGGTCAATCCGCGCGCGCAGAGTGTCGATGGTGGCACGGGCGCGGCTTTCCTGATCGCGCAGCGCATCGCGTTCCAGCGTCAGGCGTTGCAGCACCGCCGCCGCAATCGCCTCTTCCTCGCGCCGGGGCGGCAGGGCTGCTTCGCGTTCCTCCCGCGCTGTTGATGCAGCGCGCGCGGCACTTTCCGCCTGCGAAGCCGCAATCAGGCGGGCACGCAGCACCTCTGCCGCTTCGGCACGGGCCTGATCCGCCTCGCGCCAGCGCCGATACAGCAGCATGCCTTCGGCGCGGCGCAGATCCTCGCCAATCTCGCGGTACCGGGCCGCTTGCCGGGCCTGGCGGGCCAGCGTGGCAAGTTGTACCGCCATCGCCTCGAGCACGTCATCGACGCGTGACAGGTTCTGCTCCGTCGCCGACAGGCGCAACTCGGCCTCATGTCGGCGCTGGTAAAGTCCGGAAATCCCGGCGGCTTCTTCCAGAATGCGTCGCCGCGCCTTGGGTTTGGCGTTAATCAGCTCGCTGATCTGGCCCTGCCGCACCAACGCCGGGGAATGCGATCCGGTCGAGGCATCGGCGAACAGCATCTGTACATCGCGCGCACGCACCTCGCGTGCGTTCGCACGGTAGGCGGACCCCGCATCGCGGGTGATGCGGCGAATGATTTCGATCTGGTCCTGATCGTTGAACCCCGATGGGGCGAGCCTGTCGGCGTTGTCGATGAACAGGCCGACTTCGGCGAAATGGCGCGCAGGCCGTGTGGCAGCCCCGGCAAAGATCACATCTTCCATCCCGCCACCACGCATCGCCGTGGGGCGGTTTTCGCCCATCACCCAGCGCAGCGCCTCCAGCAGGTTCGATTTGCCGCAACCATTGGGGCCGACAACCCCTGTCAGCCCTTCATGAATTACCAGATCCGTGGGGTCCACGAAGCTTTTGAAACCGTTGAGGCGCAGGCGGGTCAGGCGCAATGTCAAAGTATCCCGTGATTCCGTGGGCAGGCCATCGTCGGGGCTGTACGCCTGCGAGTCAACTGCGGGTGCCCCGCATGTGGCGCTTTAAGGGCGATTACACCCAAGATATTGCGCAAAACGCGCTGATCTGCGACGCTTCCCCGATGACAGCAGACATGACACCTGCCCTTGCGCAAGACCCCTGCAACTGGCAGGCGATTCTGGCGTTGATTGCCCGCGCCTTTGCCGGGATGGATGGCCGGATCGACCCGCCATCGACACTGCAATCGCTGACGGTTGAAGGGCTGCGCACGGCGAGTGAGGTTTGGGTGATTGGCGCGCCTCCGGTCGCTTGCGTGATCCTGACGCCACGTAGCGGGGCGCTGTATCTGGGGAAGCTGGCCGTTGATCCCGCGATGCAGGGGCGCGGTCTGGGGCGGCGGCTGGTGGCGCAGGCCGAGGTCAGGGCGCGCGCGCTGGGACTTGCGGTGCTGGAATTGCAGACGCGGGTAGAACTGGTGGAAAACCATGCCATCTTTACCCGGATGGGTTTTCGCAAAGTGGCGGAGACCGCGCATACGGGCTATGCGCGATCCACGGCCTTTACCTATCATAAAAGGCTGACGACCGATGTCTGATCCGATCCTTCTTGGCATCTGCGGCGCGCTCAGGGCGGCGTCCACCAACCGTTTGCTGCTGGCGCAGGCGATGCAGGCGTTTGGCCCTGCGACCCACGTCACCGCAGACCTGCGCCTGCCCCTTTACGATGGTGATCTTGAAACGGCATCCGGCATCCCGCCCGCAGTGCGGACATTGGCGGACCAGATCAGGGCAGCAGATGCCATCGTGATCGCAACGCCGGAATACAACAAGGCGCTGCCTGGGGTGTTGAAGAACGCGCTCGATTGGGTCAGCCGGACAAAGGGCGGGCCACTGCGCGACAAGCCGGTCGCCATCGTGTCAGCGGCCGATGGGCGGGCCGGCGGGGATCGGTCACAGTTTTCGCTGCGGTTGTGTCTGGTGCCGTTTCGCGCGCGGGTGCTGCCGGGGCCAGAGGTGATGGTGGCCGCGTCAGGATCGGCGTTCGACACCGCCGGGCAATTGATCGACGCGCGTACCGTGAAGGTACTGGCAGAACTGATGGCGGAATTGCGCACCGAGGCGACGCGCCGCTGACGGCCGGTACGGGGGCTGTCTGCCTGCAGGGCCGCCTGTTTCATATGCGGCCTTCCCCGAGGATATTTCTGCAAAGGCGAAAGGCTCACAGGGCCGCGGGGCGAAAGCTGTCGGGGATATCGTCGGTGCCATTCAGAACGAGATCCGCCATGGTTGCCGCGATCTTCGGCGCCATGCCAAAGCCGATCTTGTAGCCGCCATTGGCGATGAAATGGCCCGCACGGTCAGGCCATGCACCAAGCAACGGCGCACGGGACTTGGCGCGGGGGCGCAGCGCGGCCCAGCGGTCAATGACCGGGGCGGTCGCAAGTGCGGGGATCGCGGCGATGGCCCTGGCATGCAGCGCATCAAGTTGCGCATCGGTGCTGGTCGCATCGTCCCAGTGGTTTTCGCTGGTGGACCCGATGGCCACGGTGCCATCGGCGTGGGGTACGATGTGCAACCCCTCGACAAACAGCTGCGGCAGATCGCACGCATCGTGGCGCAAGCTCAGCGCCTGACCCTTGACGGCGGCGCCAACCGGGCGGCCCAGGGCCTCCGACAGGGCGGTCAGGCCGTGGGTGCCGGTGGCGTGGATGACCTGGCCTTCGTCCGCGGCGTCATGGGTCACTTCCCCCCCGTGCGCGCGAATTGCAGCGGCAAGGGCTGCCAGCGCCAGGCGCGGCTGGATCCGGGCAGTCAGTGTGTCATGGATCAGCAGGCCGGTGGGGCTGCGCGGCTGCCATGCGGCCCCGGTGGCCGGGGTTACCGCCCATGTGGCCTGCCCGCGCCACAGCGTTTGCGCCGCCACCCCCCTGACACGCGCGGCATCCGCGATGCGTGCATCCGCGATGGGTTGCAGACGCCCCGTGCGGGCATAGCCTGCGACCAGGCCACCCGCCGCTTCAACACCGGCCCACCAGTCGGGCGCCATCAGCAGGCTATCCAGTTGAAACGCTTTCTTTTCATTCCACTGTTCGGGCACGTGCGGGGCCAGCGCGCCGACCAGACCACCACTTGCCCCCGCGCCAATGCCATGCGGATCGATGACGCGGACACGCGCGCCACGCAGCACGCAGGCACAGGCAATCGACAGGCCAAATATCCCCGCCCCCCGGACAGTCACGTCCACCCTTGCCATTCGCCCTGCCCCTGTTCATGGTCCGCGCGCATCCGGGCATAGGGCAAATGACACAGGTCTTCCAGCATCCTGATCTTGACTGGCGTGACGGGGTGATCCCGGTTGCGACCCGGTTCGGTGACCCCTATTTCAGTCTTGCCGGTGGCCTTGCCGAAACCCGGCATGTGTTTCTGGCGGGCAATGGCCTGCCCGCGCGGTTCCGCCCCGGTTTCCATATAGCCGAGTTAGGGTTCGGCACCGGGCTGAACCTGCTCGCCGCACTGATGGCGTGGCGCGAGATGGGGCTGCCCGGCCCGCTGCGCTTTACCAGTTTCGAGGCGTTTCCCATGGCGGTCGATGATGTACGCCGGGCGCTGGCGGCGTTCCCTGCGGCTATGGCAGTGGCCGAACCTCTGCTGGATCAATGGGCCACAGGCCGGATTGTGGCAGACGGACTGCAGTGCGAAGTGATTTTCGGCGATGCGCGCGACACGCTGCCGGCATGGCAGGGGCGCGCCGATGCGTGGTTTCTGGATGGTTTCGCACCGGCGAAAAACCCCGAACTATGGGCGGATGATCTGATGTTGGCGGTGGCGGCGCATACC
>JAYSSN010000155.1:0-4185 GCA_043720555.1 Rhodobacterales bacterium
GCCGACATGATCAGCTGCACCGATGACAGGTCATGCTGGTCAACCATCGGATGCTTGGCCAGCGCCAGCACCAGTGGCGGCACCACCATCAGCTTTTCCATCCGGTGCGCCGCAATCAGCCGCAACGCGGTTTCCAGATCAAACCGCGGCAACGTGACCAGCGTTCCGCCACTCGCCAGATAAGTATTCATCAGCACCATCATGCCGTAAATGTGAAAAAACGGCAGAATCGCCAGTGTGGTTGACCCCGGCGGCAACGCCAGCAGCGCGCCACCCTGCACAAGGTTGGCCACAAGGTTCCGGTGCGACAGCATCACGCCCTTGGGCAATCCCGTCGTGCCCGACGAATAGGGCAGCACGCAAATCCCGTTCTCCAGATCGACCGGCACCTGAGCGGTCACCGGCGGCCCGGTAAAATCCGCAAGGCCAGCTTCATCGAGGATCAGCGTCTCGGTTACCCTGGTGCCCTGCACGGCCTCGGCGGCAACGGCCGCAAACGCGGGCGGCACAATCAGCAACCGTGCGCCGGAATCGTTCAGCTGATGGCGCAGCTCGCCCGCTGTATAGCCGGGGTTGGCCGTGGTCAGCGTGACCCCCGCCCAGGCCGTGCCGTGAAACACCACCGCAAATTCCGGACTGTTGGGTGCCATCAGCGCCACCACATCCCCCGGTCCGATGCCGCGCGCGGCCAGCCCTCCGGCAAAGCCATGCGTCGCAGTCACCAGATCGGCCCCCGTCATCACCTTGCCCGTGACACCATCGATCAGGGCCGGTGCGTCGGGGACCAGCCCGGCAAAAACCGCCTCGGTGATGGACAGTTTCGGAATGGTCACGGGTGCATAGGGGCTGGCGTAGATCATGGCATCCTCCGGGGTTTTTTCTTCATGCTAGCCGCGCTTTTCGGCTTTGCGCAAAAATTCTGCACACGGGCGCAATTATCGCACAAACGCAGGCGTTGACACTGGCCCCGCCCCGGTGTCTGTCAGCCACGGCAGGCACACAGCACATGACAGCGACCCCGGATCAGTTTCGCCACGATGCGACCGTTCTGCCGATCATCGCGGCCATCGCGTTTTGCCATCTGCTGAACGATCTGATGCAATCGCTGATCCCGGCAATCTACCCGTTGCTGAAAGGCGAACTGGGGCTGACGTTTGGCCAGATCGGCCTTATCACCTTCGTCTTTCAGGGCACCGCTTCCGTGCTGCAGCCCCTCGTCGGCCTTTACACCGACCGCCGCCCCCTGCCCTATTCGCTCAGCTTCGGGATGGGCCTGACGCTGTCCGGGCTTGTGCTGCTGGCCAATGCCCACAGCTTTGCCATCGTGCTGTGTGCGGTGGCCCTGATCGGCATGGGATCATCAGTGTTTCACCCCGACAGCAGCCGCATCGCCCGCCTTGCGGCTGGCCGGCGCCCCGGTTTTGCGCAAAGCGTTTTTCAGGTCGGCGGCAATGCCGGATCGTCGCTCGGCCCCCTGCTCGCCGCCTTTATCGTGGTGCCCTTTGGCCAGATCAGCCTGGAATGGTTCGGCGGCGTGGCGCTGCTGGGCATGGCCGTGCTGTGGTTTGTCGGGCGCTGGTACGCATCCGAAGGCATGATGCGGATGACCGCCGCCCGCGCCCGCGCCGCCGTCAACCCGCTGCCGAGGGCCAAAGTCGCATTTGCCCTGACGATCCTGATTGCGCTGATGTTTTCCAAGTTCGTCTACATCGGATCATATTCCAGCTATTACACCTTCTACCTGATCGAACGCTTTGGCCTGTCCGTGCCCGACGCGCAGTTCTATCTGTTTGTCTTCCTTGCGTGCGTTGCTCTTGGCACCATCATCGGTGGCCCGATCGGTGACCGGATCGGTCGCAAGCGCGTGATCTGGGTGTCGATCCTTGGTGTGGCGCCCTTGTCGCTGGTGATCCCTTACGCGGGGTTCTGGGGCACGGTCGGTCTGTCATCGCTGGCGGGCATGATCCTGGCCTCGGCGTTTCCCGCGATGGTCGTCTATGCCCAGGACTTGCTGCCCACCAAGGTCGGCACCATTGCAGGGCTGCTGTTCGGGCTCGCGTTCGGAATGGGAGCCATGGGCGCGGCCACCATCGGCTATCTGGCCGATGCCACCAGCATCACCTACGTCTTCTGGCTGTGTGGCTTCCTGCCGCTGATTGGCGCACTGGCGTTCCTGCTACCGGATGTGAAGCACCACTAGGCCCGTCCCAGCCTGGCCAGCCGTGCGGCGCGCAGTTGCGCAAAATCCTCGCCGGCGTGATAGCTGGACCGGGTCAGGGGCGTCGCCGAAACCATCAGGAACCCCTTGCCATAGGCCGCCTTCTCATACGCCGCGAATTCATCGGGTGTCACGAACCGGTCGACCCGGTGATGCTTGGCCGACGGTTGCAGATATTGCCCCACCGTCAGAAAATCGACATCCGCAGCGCGCATGTCATCCATCACCTGCAGGACCGCCTGCCGGTCCTCGCCCAGACCCACCATGATGCCGGATTTGGTGAACCGGGTCGGGTCCAGTTCCTTGACCTTCTGCAACAGACGCAGCGAGTGGAAATAGCGCGCGCCGGGCCGCACCTCGGGGTACAGCCCCGGCACGGTCTCGAGGTTGTGGTTGAACACATCCGGCCGCGCCTCGACCACCTTTTCCAGGGCCGACGGCGGGCATTTCAGAAAATCGGGCGTCAGAATTTCGATCGTGGTGTCGGGCGCGCGGTGCCGGATCGCGCGGATCGTCTGGGCAAAATGCTCGGCCCCGCCGTCGTCCAGATCATCGCGGTCCACGCTTGTGATGACGACATGTTTCAACCCCAGCTGCGCCACCGCATGCGCCACCCGCCCCGGCTCGAACGCATCGAGCGTCTGCGGCTTGCCCGTCGCCACATTGCAGAAGGTGCAGCCGCGCGTGCAGATCTCGCCCATGATCATCATCGTCGCATGACCCTGCGACCAGCATTCGCCGACATTCGGGCAACCCGCCTCTTCACAGACGGTGGTCAGCTTTTGGGCCCGGATGATATCGCGGGTGTCCTTGTAGCCCTGCGAGGTGGGTGCCCTGACCCTGATCCAGTCGGGTTTTTTCGGCTGCGCATTGTCCGCGCGATGCGCCTTTTCAGGGTGCCGCTGATCGGGAAGCTTCAGGTCGCGCATCCGGTATTCCCCCATCACGTCCGCATCATCTGACATAGACGGACGCAGGCGCGATAGCAACGGCCGCAGGATTGCGCCCCGTGCATGGGACCATGGCATCAGGGCAACAGATCACCTGCGACGGCGAGCAGCCCCCGCCCGCCCTGCGCCAGCATATCGGCGAGGTCATCGAACCATCCCTCACCAGCGGTTGTTGCCCGCCGCACCAAAGCGATCTGACGCGCCGGTTGCGGGTCGGCAAAGCGCCGCAGCGCCATGCCCGGGGCTGCCGCACATTCATGCCGCAACCCGATCTCTGGCAGGAACGTCAACCCGAACCCTTCGGCCACCAACCCCACCAGCGTGGACAGCGAACTCGCCCCCAGATCAATCCGCGTCTGCCGCCGCGTCAGCCCGCACACTTCCAGCGCCTGATCGGCAAGGCAGTGGCCTTCGTCCAGCAGCAACAACTGATCGGGATCAAGGCCCACCGGCCGCAACCCTTCTGCCGATGCCATCCGGTCCATGCGCGCATGGCTGGCGGCCAGCACGAACCGATCCGTAAACAAGGGTTGCGACACAAGGTCGGTGCGCCCCGTCGGTGTTGCGATCACCACTGCATCCAGAATGCCTGCATCGAGCTCTTCCAGCAGCCGTTCCGTCCGCGCCTCGCGCACCCGCACGTCGCGCGTGATGTCCGCCGACCGCAGCCGGGCCAGCACCGGCGGCAGCAGATAGGGTGCCACCGTCGGGATCACGCCGATGTGCACCCGCCCCGCCAACCCCTGCGCACGGCCCAACGTCTCCAACTCGCGCACCTCGGCCAGAATGCGCGCCGCGCGGGCCAGCACCGCACGCCCGGCAGGCGTCAAACGCGCCTCGCGGGGCAATCTTTCTATCAGGCGCACTGCCAGGGCCGCCTCAAGATCACGGATCTGCATCGACAGCGCGGGCTGCGTGACATGCACACGCTCTGCCGCGCGGGCAAAGCTGCGTTCTTCGGCCAACGCCGCAAAATAGGTCAACTGTCGCAACGTGATTGGCATCAGGTTTTCTTAT
>JAYSSN010000156.1:0-11260 GCA_043720555.1 Rhodobacterales bacterium
CCGCGATCACGGTGGAGGGTCTGGCGACGGCAAAGGCGGTCGCGGCGCTGGCAAGCTCGCTCGACCTTGACATGCCGATCACCGCCATGCTGGCTGAGATTACCGCAGGGCGGCTGCCGGTGGCACAGGCCATGGCCCAGCTTTTCGCCCGTCCGTTGAAACAGGAGTAAACCATGCGCGTCGCCCTTATCTGTCAGGACAAACCCGGCGCATTACAGGTGCGACTGGATAACCGCGCGGCACATCTGGCCTATATTGCCGAAACGGGGATCGTTGATCTGGCGGGGCCGTTCCTGAATGAAGACGGGCAGATGACCGGGTCGATGATCGTGCTGAACGTCGAGGCCATGCAGCAGGCGCGTGAGTGGGCCGCAGGCGACCCCTATGCCAAAGCGGGGCTGTTTGCGTCGGTGACGCTGACCGAATGGAAACGGGCGGTGGGGTGATGGCGTACTGGCTGTTCAAGTCCGAACCCGACGCCTGGGGTTGGGATCATCAGGTTGCAAAGGGCGATTTGGGCGAGGAATGGCATGGGGTGCGCAATTATCAGGCGCGCAACAACATGCGGGCGATGAAAGTTGGCGATCTGGGATTTTTCTACCATTCCAACATCGGAAAACAGATTGTCGGCATCGTCGCGGTCAGCCGGGAGTCCGCGCCTGACAGCACTACCGATGATCTGCGCTGGGATTGCGTGTGCATCCGGGCCGTGCGCCCGCTTTTACGACCCGTGACGCTGGAAACCTGCAAGGTGCAACCGGAGCTGGAGAGTATGGCGCTGGTGAAAAGCATGCGCCTGTCGGTGCAGCCGGTGACCGCCGACGAATGGCGGATCGTGTGTGGCCTGGGCGGCGTCGCCCCTTGATTTTTTCTGTTTCTTCGCTGTCATGACAGAACGCGAAAAACAGGGGGGGCTGCATGGAGTATCTGAACGTAATCGCAGCGGCCGTCGGCGCGTTTGCCTTTGGCGCGGTGTGGTACATGGCAATGTCAAGGCCTTGGATCAGGGCGGCCGGCATTCCGGTGGACGCGCACGGTCGGCCGCTGGGCAATGGCAGCGCCGTGCCGTTTGTCGTCGGGTTTGGGGCGATGCTGGTGGTCGCGGGCACAATGCGGCACATGTTTGCGTCTGGCGGCATTGACACGCTGGGCGAAGGCATCGGGGCCGGGGCGGGGATTGGTGCGTTTTTCATCAGCGCGTGGGTTGGCATGAACTATGCGTTTTCAATGCGGTCACTGGCCATGTGGCTGATTGATACGGTGAACGCCGTGGTGGGATGCGCCATCATGGGGGCGATCCTGGTGTTGTTCTGAATAAAAAGTGGAGGGTTCCGACCCCATCAGAACCCTCCATCCACCCCACATGCCCCCTGGCATCGCATGTGATCTGAAAAACGGGTCCGTGGCGTCCTGCCGCGTTGAGACAGGTATAGAGGGAATCAGGACGCCTGTGCAAATGGCAAGCGCGGACAAGTTAAGTCAGATACGCGACGAATGCTGTGGAACGGAAAAACTGTCCGCTAGAAGTTTTTGATTTATATTTGTAATATCAATATGTTGTTTACAACAGCCCAACTGACACATTGCCTGAAGACCGTATCCGGCCCCGGATCGCGCAAAGGAACACGCCCACAGGTCGACTGCGGGCGTGTTCAGCGTGATGCATCAGATCACTTGTAGACAGCTTCTTTGCCGAAATGTTTGGCCAGCATGTAATAGATCACCGCGCGATACTTCTGACGCTCTGAGCGGCCATAGGTGTCGATCACGGCGTTGATCGCTTCCATCAGCTTGGGGCCATCTGCCAGACCCAGCTTTTTCATCAGGAAGTTCTTTTTCACGGTTTCCAGCTCCGACGCATCCGACCCGGCCACGGTCGCGCTGTCAGCACTATAGATCGATGGGCCGCAGCCAATGGTCACCTTGGTCAGCAACGCCATGTCGGGCGTCATCTTGCATTTGTTCTTCAGGTCATCTGCATATTTCGCAATCAATTCTTCACGTTTACTCATCACTCACTCCTCGTTTCAACCTGGCGCATCGCCGTTTCAGACGGATCGCCGCGTAACTTTATGGCAAACAGGCCACGTGACAAGCAAAATGTCTGAAACCCGCTGCGCCGCCCGCGTGATCTGCACAGAGTTGCCAATGCCGGTCAGGCCTGCAATGCAGATGACAGGCCGCAAGAAAGTCCGCGTTGAATGCCTGACGAAACCGCCATCGACCCCGCCTTTTCTGCTGTCACCGCCGAGGCTGTGGCGCGTGGCGGGTTCTGCCGTATCATGGCGCATCATGTCGCGGCCTTTCTGCCGGACGGGCACCGGCGGCTGGTGGTGACGTTCGACAATCTGGCGTCCGACCGCGAAAAAGAGCGCCGTTATCCCTGGGGGCACGCCTTTCTGGCCGACAAGGGCTGGGACATTCTGGGGATCATGGCGCTGCGGTTTGACTGGTTCCGCCATGCCGATGTGTGGGATCTGTTTGATGAATTGCACGACAACGGGTTTTTCAAGGGCTATGACCACGTGGCGTTTTACGGCGCTTCCATGGGGGCTTATGGCGCGCTGACCTTTGCGGCGGCGGCGCCCGGATGCACGGTCGTCGCCTTTGCGCCGCAATCATCACTGGACCGCCAAGTGGTGCCATTTGAGCGGCGCTATCAGGTGGTGGGCGACTGGACCGGGCGCTATGCGGATGCCGCCGATGGCGCGCGCGCCGCAGGGCGGGTTTATATCGGATTCGATCCACGGATGAAGCCCGACGTTGCGCATGTAAGGCGGCTGGACGGGCCGAATGTGGTGCAGTTGCGGATGGCGGGTGTCGGCCACAAGGTTCCGCCTGCCCTGCAACGGATGGGGATTCTGAAACCCGTGGCGCTGGCAGCTCTGGAGGGGACGCTGGAACTGTCGGCGTTTCAGCGGATGTACCGGGCGCGGCGGCAGTCGATCCCGTGGGTGATCGGGCTGCTGGAACGGGCGGCAAAGCAAAAACACGCAAGGCTTGCGCTGCGTGTTGCCGAAAATCAGTGGAAAGAGCGCCGACACTGGAAGTTCCGCCCGCTGGTCGGTGACCTGCGGGCGGCTGTTCAGGCCATCAATAACGATAGTGGTCCGACTTGAACGGGCCGTCGACGCTGACACCGATGTAATCGGCCTGGTCGCGGCGCAATTCGGTGAGCTTCACGCCGATCTTCTTCAGGTGCAGGCGGGCGACCTTTTCATCCAGTGCCTTCGGCAGGATATAGACGCCGGGTTGATAATCCTTGCCCTTGGTCCACAGTTCGATCTGCGCCAGCACCTGGTTGGTGAAGGAGGCCGACATCACGAAAGACGGGTGCCCCGTGGCATTGCCGAGATTCAGCAGGCGGCCTTCGGACAGAAGGATGATGCGATGCCCGTTCGGCATTTCGATCATGTCCACCTGTTCCTTGATGTTGGTCCATTTGTGGTTTTTCAGCGCGGCGACCTGAATTTCATTGTCGAAGTGGCCGATGTTGCCGACGATGGCCATATCCTTCATCTCGCGGATATGTTCGATGCGGATGACGTCCTTGTTGCCGGTGGTGGTGATGAAGATGTCGGCGCTGTCCACCACGTCTTCCAGCAGAACAACCTCGAACCCGTCCATGGCGGCTTGCAGGGCGCAGATCGGATCGACTTCGGTCACCTTTACGCGGGCACCGGCCCCTTGCAGCGACGCGGCCGAGCCCTTGCCGACATCACCGTAGCCACAGACGACGGCCACCTTGCCTGCCATCATGGTGTCGGTGGCGCGGCGGATGCCGTCGACGAGGCTTTCCTTGCAGCCATACTTGTTGTCGAATTTCGATTTGGTGACGCTGTCGTTCACGTTGATCGCGGGGAAAGGCAGCAGGCCCTTCTTGTGCAGCTCGTACAGGCGATGCACGCCGGTGGTGGTTTCTTCGGACACGCCCTTGATCGCGGCGCGCTGTGCGGTGAACCAGCCGGGAGACGCCTTGAGGCGCTTTTTGATCTGGTTGAACAGGCAGACCTCTTCGTCCGATGTGGGGACTTCGATGATGTCCGTCTCGCCCGCTTCGACGCGCGCGCCGATCAGGACGTACATGGTGGCATCGCCGCCGTCATCCAGGATCATGTTGCAGGTGCCGCCTTCACCGCCGAACTGAAAGATCATGTCGGTGTAGGCCCAGTAGTCCTCCAGCGTTTCGCCCTTGATGGCAAAGACCGGGGTGCCGCTGGCGGCGATGGCCGCCGCCGCGTGATCCTGGGTTGAAAAGATGTTGCAGGACGCCCAGCGCACATCGGCACCCAGCGCGACCAGCGTTTCGATCAGCGCGGCGGTCTGGATTGTCATGTGCAGGGATCCTGCAATCTTTGCACCCTTCAACGGCTGGGAGGCGCCGAATTCTTCGCGCAGGGCCATCAGACCGGGCATTTCAGTTTCGGCGATGGTCAATTCCTTGCGGCCAAAATCGGCCAGCGCGATATCCTTGACGATGAAATCCTTCGGCATGTGCCGTTACTCCTTGATCCTGTGATTGCGGGGCAGATAGCACTTCGGGGGCTACTCGACAACCGAGCGCTTCGCTGGATAGATTCAGGTGGCGAGCAAGAGGTGATCCATGAAACAACCGCGTGCGTGGCAAAGGATGCTGTCGGGCCGCAGGCTCGATCTGCTGGACCCGACGCCGATGGATATCGAGATTGCCGATATTGCGCATGGTTTGGCGTTCGTGGCGCGCTGGAATGGGCAGACGCGGGGCGACTGGCCCTATTCGGTGGCCGAACATTCGCTGCTGGTGGAGCAGATTTTCGCCCGGATGGGGGCGCAGCCGGCGAAGTGGCGGCTGGCGGCATTGCTGCATGATGCCCCCGAGTATGTCATCGGGGATATGATCAGCCCGGTAAAGGCTGCGGTCGGGCCGGGGTATGGCGAGCTCGATCTGCGGTTGACGGCGGCGGTGCATCTGCGTTTCGGGCTGCCTGCAGTGCTGCCGGTGCCGGTGAAAAAAGCGATCAAGGTGGCGGATAAGGTGTCAGCCTGGCTGGAGGCGGTGCAGATCGCGGGGTTTACGGAAGCCGAGGCAGACCGCCTGTTCGGCCGGCCGGACCGTGGCATGCTGGGCGGCTTGCAGATAAGACTGCGTCCGCCCGCTGTGGTGCGGGCGGACTACGTGGCGCGCCATGACGCGTTGCTGGCCGCCTGCATCTAGAACCGCAGCCCCACAAGGCTGAACCAGCGTCGACGCGTCCTTGCATCGGATTTATGCGACGGCTGCACGTACTGCTCGTCTGGGCGTGCCGGTTCCATCCGGGCCGCAATGAGCAAGGCATCAGCAAAGATATGTAACATGGTGTGCTCCTGTTTGCGTGGTGATGTCGTTTGTTTTATCGTAAAACGCGGCTACCGCCGAGTCAGCGGTTTTGATGATTTGATAGGTTGGCTGACAGATGTCCGTGGATTGGAAATCGTTCCCGTCGCTGACTGCGCTGCGTGCTTTTGAAGCGGCGGCGCAGTTGCAAAGCTTTTCGGGCGCCGCGCGGGTGTTGAATGTGACGCATGCCGCCGTGGCCCAACAGGTGCGGGCGCTGGAGGCGCATCTGGGCGTGGCGCTGATTAACCGGCAGGGGCGCGGGCTGGCCCTGACGGTGGAGGGCGAGCAGTTGGCGGCAACCCTGTCAGACGGATTCGGCATGATTGCCAACGGCATCAAGGTCGTGGGCCGGGGTAACCGCGACAACACGGTGCATATCAGCCTGACCGCCAGCTTTGCCGCACAATGGCTGATGCCGCGCGTGCGCAGCTTTTGGTCGGCACATCCCGACATCGCGTTGTCACTGCATCCCGATGCGCGGGTGATTGATCTGCGCCGCGAAGGGATGGATGTGGCGATCCGTTATGGCATGGGAAACTGGCCGGGGGTGGAGGTCAGTTATCTGACATCCGCGGGCATGGTCATTGCGGGTGCGGCCGATCTGCTGGCCGGTCAACGTCCGCACAGCGCCGAGGCGTTGGCTGCATTTCCGTGGGTGCTGTCGGACGATTGGCCCGAAGGGCATAACTGGCTGCGCAGTCAGGGAATTGATCCGGCAACGATTGATGTGGCAAAACTGCCGAACGAAGAGCTTGCCCTTGCCGCAGCGCGTCAGGGCTTGGGGCTGATTGCCGAAAGTCATGCTTTGCTGGAAGAAGATATCCGTTTGGGCAGAATGGTCTTGTTGACCAACGCGCAGGACCGGCTGCCTGCCTATTTTACGGTCACACAGCCCGGACAACAACGCCGGGCTGTGCGTATTTTCCTGACATGGCTTGCGAAGGCCGCCTAGATTGCCAGATCCGAAGGCGTTCTGCCTGACTTCAGGGCGGCGTCGAACCACCGCGGCTTGCGTCCGCGACCCGACCAAGTATCGGACGGATTTGCAGGATTTGCGTATTTTGCCGCAGCCGGGGCACGTTTGCGGGGCACTGCGGCGCCAGTGAGTTCCGACAGGTTAAAGCCCTTCTCACGTGCAAATTCCTCGAGCGCGGCAAGTGCTTCTTTCTTCTTGCGATCCTCAAAACCGTTGACGGCCTTTGCAACGCGCGATTGCAGGTCTTTAAGATCTTTGAGGCTCATGCTGTTGAGGTCAATATTCACGGGTGCATCCTTGGTTATTCACTGACTGCGCTATAGCAGCGGGTGTTTTGAACGGCAAGACGCGGATTCATTTCGGGCTGCGCTTGGCAAGAATACGCTGTAACGTACGCCGGTGCATATTCAAACGGCGCGCGGTTTCCGATACATTGCGATCACACATTTCGTATACGCGCTGAATATGTTCCCAGCGTACGCGATCCGCGCTCATCGGGTTGTCGGGCGGCGGGGGAAGCGCCTCGCCGCGCGCCAGCAGGGCACTGGTGATATCATTGGCATCCGCGGGTTTTGACAGATAGTCGATTGCCCCGACCTTGACGGCCGCCACGGCCGTTGCAATGGCGCCATACCCGGTCAGCACGACAATCCGGCAATCGGGGCGCTTTTCCCGCAGGACTTCGACCACATCAAGGCCGTTGCCATCTTCGAGTCGCAGGTCAACCACCGCGTAAGCGGGGGCGCGGGTCAGGGCAATGGCCCGGCCTGCCGCAACACTTTCTGCCGTCTCGGGCAGAAAGCCACGCTTTTCCATCGCCTTGGCCAGACGTTTTACAAACGCATCGTCATCATCGACCAGAAGAAGTGTACGGTCCGCACCGAGATCGTCACCAAAGCCTTCAGTCATCACGGCGTTCTCCCTCTGCCCGGTCACTATCTAGCGAGCGGTCACGCGGTTTCAATTCTTTCGCTTTTGGGCCGGTCAGGCCCCGACAAAACACGCGACGCCTTGGGCAATGTCATCGGGCGTCGCCTCGCGGCTGAAGAAGTCGGCGAACCCCGTGTCGGGAAAGACAAGATAGGTCTGTACCGAGTGATCCATCAGATAGTATTCATCCCCCGTCTCGCGCTTCTGGAAGTAGGTTCGATAGGCCTGCGAGGCCGCTGTGATTTGTGCGTCCGATCCTGTCAGGCCGATCATCGCGGGATGGATGCTGTCGGTGTATTCCGCCAGCACCTCGGCTGTATCACGGGCCGGATCAATCGTGATGAAAACCGGCGTCACTGCGATTCCACGTTCTTCGAGGATATCGACAGCCTGGGCATTACGCGCCGCGTCAATCGGGCAGACGTCGGGGCAGAAGGTGTAGCCAAAGTAGATAAGCGTCGGCTTGGTGATGACGTCTTTGTCGGTGACAGTGGCACCGGTTTCGTCGACCAGCGTGAACGGCCCGCCGATATCCCCCGCCACGGCCCCGCCGCGACAGGCTGCGTATCGATCGTTCGGATTGCCATAAAGCACATAAAGTGCCGAACCGCCGATAAGCCCTGCCATGGCCACAAAGCCGATGCGTGCCGCTGTCTTCGCCATTGTCTGCCCCCGCGCGATTGCAGCCCGATTGATCTGGGCTGCGGATGGGTTAACTATGAGTGTGGTCAGGGGAAAGAGCAACGGACCATGCTGGCGACGAACCTTGGCATTTTATCGCGCGATACACGGAGCGAATGGGTGCGGCTGCGCACGCTGATCCTGCTGCGGTGGATGGCGATTGCAGGGCAGCTGGCTGCGATCACAGTGGCGGACCGCTGGTTTGGGGTGCAGTTGCCGTTGGGGCTGTGTTACCTCGCGGTTGGCGCGTCGATCATCGTGAACCTGTTTTCGGTGTTCCTGTTTCCCGAAAACAAGCGTTTGACAGAGATCGAGGCCATGTTGACGCTGCTGTTCGATCTGTCGCAGCTGTCATTCCTGATCTTTCTGACGGGTGGGCTGACCAATCCATTTACCCTGTTGATTCTTGCGCCCGTGACGATTTCGGCGTCGGCGCTGCAGTTGCGGACGACGCTGATCCTTGGGGCGCTGGCGATTGCGCTGGTCACGCTGACCGCTTTCGTCAACTTTCCGCTGCGTCTGGATGATGGCACGCCGTTGTCGGTGCCACGGCTGTTCACCTTCGGGTTCTGGATGGCCATCGTGGTCGGCATTCTGTTTCTGGGGCTTTATTCGCGGCGGATCGCGCAGGAGATACGGGCCATGTCGGATGCATTGCTGGCCACACAGATGGCGCTGGCACGGGAACAAAAGCTGACGGATCTGGGTGGCGTGGTGGCGGCAGCGGCACATGAGCTGGGCACACCGCTGGCCACGATCAAGCTGGTGAGCGCCGAGTTGATGTCCGAACTGAAGGATCGCCCCGATTTGCTGGACGATGCGAGGCTGATCCGCGATCAGGCAGATCGTTGCCGCGATATCCTGCAGGGCATGGGACGGGCGGGAAAGAACGATCTGCATTTGCGCCAGGCGCCACTGGGGACCGTGCTGAAAGAGGCGGCAGAGCCGCATATGACGCGCGGGAAAGAGGTACATTTCCGCTTGCAGCCGGGCGCTGACGGGGCCGGGCGGCAACCCACGGTGCTGCGGCAGCCCGAAGTGATCCACGGGTTGCGCAACCTTATTCAGAACGCGGTGGATTTTTCGCGGGGCAACGTCTGGATTGATGCCGAATGGACGCCGGAGGCCATCATCGTGCGGATCGCGGATGACGGTGCGGGCTATCCGCCGCAGGTGCTGGGCCGTATCGGCGATCCCTTCGTGCGGTCGCGCCGACCGGGCGAGGATGTGTCGGCGCGGCCGGGATATGAAGGCATGGGGCTGGGTCTGTTCATTGCCAAGACGTTGTTGGAGCGGTCGGGCGCGGTCTTGAGTTTTGCCAATGGCTCGGACCCGTTTCTTGCGCCCGACGACCGCCCCGCACGCAGTGGCGCCGTGGTGGAGGTGGCCTGGCCGGCCGGGCGGCTGCTGGCACCGTCGGACATTGCAAAGGGGCAGAACCAGCGGATCGAGCCATGAGCACGGCCCGCGTCTTGGCGGGCTCTGTCGCGCGACCGTCGCGTTTGTGTCTTATACTGACACCGCTTTTGGTTCACAGTTCCGTCCAGAACTCAGGCCAAGGGAATGTACGGCAAGATGTCACAAGATCCGCTTCTGCAGCCCTATCAACTCAAGCATCTGACCCTGCGCAACCGGATCATGACGACCAGCCATGAACCGGCGTATCCCGAAGACGGGATGCCGAAAGACCGCTATCGGCTGTATCATCTGGAACGCGCCAGGGCGGGGGTCGCGCTGACCATGACGGCGGGGTCGGCTGCGGTGTCAAGGGATTCGCCCCCGGTGTTCAACAACATCCTGGCCTATAAGGACGAGGTCGTGGGCTGGATGCGCCGGCTGGCCGATGACTGCCACGAAGCGGGTGCCGCCGTGATGATCCAGCTGACCCATCTGGGGCGGCGGACCCGGTGGGACAAGGGCGACTGGCTGCCGGTGGTGGCGGCGGGGCCCGCGCGCGAACCCAGCCACCGGGCTTTCCCCAAGGTGATCGAGGATTGGGACATCGCCCGTATCATTGATGACTACGCCGACGCCGCGGAACGCATGCAGGCCGCGGGTTTGGACGGGGTGGAGTTTGAGTGCTACGGCCACCTGATGGACCAGTTCATGTCGCCACTGACGAACGCGCTGGCGCATCCTTATGGTGGCAGTTTTGAAAACCGCGCGCGTTTTGCGATGGATGTGCTGACGGCCTGTCGCAAGCGGGTGGGGGCCGGTTTCCTGCTGGGCGTGCGCTATACGGCGGACGAGGCGCAGGATGGTGGCATCACCCCCGATGAAGGCGTGGCGATCGGCAAGCTGTTCCGCGACAGCGGGCTGGTCGATTTCCTGAACATCATCAAGGGGCGCATCTACACCGATCCTGCAATGACCGATGTGATCCCAATTCAGGGCATGAAATCCGCACCACACCTTGATTTTGCAGGCCGCATCCGGGCCGAGGTGGGCCTGCCGACGTTTCACGCGGCGCGCATTCCCGATGTGGCGACGGCGCGTTATGCGGTGCAGTCGGGACAGTTGGACATGGTCGGGATGACGCGGGCACACATGGCCGATCCGCATATCGTGCGCAAGATCATCGAGGGGCGCGAACAGGATATCCGCCCTTGCGTGGGGGCAACCTATTGTCTGGACCGCATATATCAGGGTGGCATGGCGTTATGCATCCACAACGCGGCGACCGGCCGGGAAGAGACGATGCCGCATATCTCCACGCCTGCGACCGTGGCGCAAAAAGTGGTGATTGTGGGTGCGGGACCCGCGGGGCTGGAGGCCGCGCGCGTGGCCGCCGAGCGCGGCCATGCCGTGACGGTGTTCGAGGCCGCAGCTCAACCCGGCGGGCAGGTGCGGCTGACCGCGCAGACCAAACGCCGTGCCGAGATGATCGGCATCATCGACTGGCGCATGGCGCAATGCGCGGCGCGGGGGGTGACATTCCGGTTCAATACATGGGCCGAGGCGGGGGATGTGCTGGCCGAAATGCCCGACGTGGTGATTATCGCCACGGGCGGGATGCCGGAAAAGGATATCCTGTCTTTTGGCAACGATCTGACCGTATCCGCATGGGACATTCTTTCGGGTGATGTGAAGCCCGGCACCAATGTGCTGCTGTTTGACGACGCGGGCGACCATACCGCGTTGCAGTGCGCGCAAGCATTGGCCGAAAGTGGTGCGAAGGTCGAGGTGATGACACCCGACCGCACCTTTGCTCCCGATGTCATGGCGATGAACCTGGTGCCCTACATGCGCGCGATGCAGGACAAGGATGTCACCTTTACCGTGACCTACCGGCTGACAGGCGTGGTGCGGGATGGCAA
>JAYSSN010000157.1:0-4176 GCA_043720555.1 Rhodobacterales bacterium
TGCAGGATCAGCGGGATCTGCAAGGTTTTCGCGCGGAATCTGGCTGACCGGGTTGATCCCGCTGGCCCGGATCGACACCTGCATTCCCGTGTCGACAACCCCCGGAGCAAAGCCGAAAGCCCGGATGCCCTGCGCGCAGAATTCTTCATGCACCGCGCGCGTGACCATCGCCAACCCGGCCTTGCCGGCGCAGTAGGCGCTCCACCCCTCCATTGGGCGGTGAGCGGCACCTGACGACAGGTTCACGATCGTGCCGCCTTGCCGCATACCCTTGATCGCCAGCTGAACCACGTGGAACGCGGCAACCAGATTGACGGAAATGTTCTGCGCCCAGTCGTCAATTGCGACGGCATCAATCCGCCCGATCGGCGTGACGATGCCTGCATTGTTCACCACAATGTCAAACCCCGGCGCCATGATCCGTTCCATCGCCACGCGGTCGGTGACATCAGCCACCACGCCCGTCGCAACGGCGCCTGCGGCCATCGCGCCCGCAGTTGTCCGCGCCGTATAGGTGACGTCCGCCCCGGACAGCGCCAGTTCGCGCACCACGGCCAGGCCGATCCCGCGATTTCCCCCCGTGACCAACGCACGTTTGCCAGTCAGGTTCACGTTCATCGGTTCAAGCTCCATTGTTCGGGCAGAAGAAACGGGAAACCCGTCTGGCTGTCGATATCGACCTGCATGATCGGGGCCATGTACGCGCTCCATCGTTTGTTCACCGGATCGTCGCGCAGGATTTCCGTCGTGCGGGCCAGATCAGCGGTTTCAAAATAGCCAAAAAGCGTCAGGCCATGGCGAAAGATCGTATAGCTGGTGATGCCTGCTGCCCGCAGCGCTGCGTCCATTTCTGGCCAGAGCAGGTCATGCCGACGCTTGTATTCGTCCTCATATCCGGGCCGCACGCCCAGCACCCATGCATGTGACGCCATCTACCCCCCCTTTGCGGACTTACGCACCAGTCACCTCTTTCAGCGCATTGCGCACGTTCACCATATGCTGACGCATCGCCCTGTGCGCTCCATCCGGATTGCGCGCGTCAAGCGCCGCCATGATCGCCTGATGATCGTCCACCGACTGCGCCCGGATCGAGCGGCGTTTCTGGAATGCCTGACGCCCCTGATCGCCCAACACCTGCAACAGCTTGCCGATGCGCGACAGAAACGCGTTGCCGGACGCATCGAGGATCATCTTGTGAAACTCCACATCGGTGTCATGGAACAGATCGGCGTTGTCCGGCGCCGCGACCTGCTGGCGCACCAGATCACGCAGGGTGTCCAGTTGGTCATCGGTCAGCCGCTCGGCCGCCAGCCGCGCTATCATCGGTTCATACTGGATGCGCGCCTCAAACAACGCGGACATGTTGGATGCCGAAAGGGTCACGAAGAAATCGAGCGGGCTGAGCAATTCTTCGTCGAGCGACGTGACGAACACGCCGCCACCATGGCGGATTTCCACAACCCCCAGAATGGACAATGCGCGCAACGCCTCGCGTACGGTGGGGCGGCTGACGTCGAGTTGCACCGCAAGATCGCGTTCGGGTGGCAACTTGTCACCCGCCGAAAGATGCCCGGCCTTCACCATGTCCAGAATGCGCTGCACCACCATCTCGGACACTGTCTTGCGCCCGATGGGGCCTTCCAGTGCGGGCCCGGCCGACACCACACGCAACTTAGGTTGTCTGGTCATGGCGGCCCCGTTCCTGCCAGCGGTTCTGCAACGCCGTCTTGATGATCGGCACCATGACCGACAAGATCAGCAGCACCCCCAGAACGCCGGTCTGAATGTGCCCAGTGATATTGGCAAGCGCCATTCCGTTGCGCAGGTTGACCACGATCAGGATGGCCAGCACCGTACCCACAATGGTGCCCGACCCGCCAAAAATACTGATCCCGCCCAGCAGCACCATCGTGATGATGTCGAGTTCAAAGTTCAGCGCGATATCGCCGCGGATGGCGCCCAGACGTGCCGCATAAAGCAGTCCCGCCAGCGCCGAAATCAGGCCAGCGGCGACAAAGATCGTTGATTTGATCCGCCGCACGTCAATCCCCGAATATTCCGCCACCGCCCGGTTAGACCCGATGAAGGTGACCTTTCGCCCGAAGGCCGACCGTTGCAGCACCACAAAGCAGACCATCGCCAGCACTGCGAAAATCAGCATGGCAAGCGGAAATGGCCCCAGAACTGCCTTCTGACCCAGATCGTCAAACCATTGCGGAAAATCTCCGATGCCGCGATCCTCGACCAGTATCCGCGCAATGCCACGAAATGCGATCATGGTCGCCAGCGTCACCACAAGCGACGGGATGCCTAAACCCACGATGAACAGCGCGTTGAACGCGCCGCACGCCGCCCCGATGCCCAGAACAACCGCGATGGCCAGATGTCCGTCCATACCCCACTGCACCAGCCACCCAAAGGCGCAGGCCGCAAGGCCCATGACGGATGCCACCGACAAATCAATTTCGCCATTGATGATGACAAAGGTCATCACCAGCGCCACGATGATCTTTTCCACGGACAACTGGACCATGTTGATCTGGTTGCCGGGCGTGAAATAAAACGCGGACGCGTAGATATTGACGGCCATCAGCACCAGCAGCACGGCCAGCAGAAAGCCTTCGTAGGTCGCCAGTTTTACACGAAGGGTGGTCATTTTTGCCGCTCCTTCGCCTGTGCCCGGCGGCGCAGCAATCGCCGCGACAGCACGGTATCCAGCACCACCGCTGCAAGGATCAGAAAGCCCAGCACCGCCTCGCGCCAGAACTCCGACACCACCTCCCACCGCACCAGCGATGTGTCGATCAGGTCGATCAGCGTCGCCCCGATCAGCACCCCGATGACCGACCCTGATCCGCCAAAGATGTTGACGCCGCCGACGACAACCGCACCCACCGACTTGAATTCAAACCCCAAACCCGCCACCACCGTGATGTTGCCGAACCGTGACAGAAACATGAACCCCGCCAGCCCGGCCAACGCCCCGCTGACGACAAAGGCCGCAAAAATCGTACGCTTCATGCTGATGCCTGCAAAGACTGCGGCATCCGGGTTCGACCCGACCGCATAGAATTGCCGCCCCGATCGCAGGCGTGTCAGGTAGACATGCGCCAGCAGCACCACGGCGATGGATATCAGCACCATCCAGCGGACCTGAAGATCGCCGATCTGAACAGCATTCATCTGTGCAAACGCCGTCAGCCACCCCGGCAGCTTGTCCGCCGTGATTGACGTCCCGTCCGAGCTTTGCACGAGGACTGAGCGGAACAGTGCCATCGTGGCGAGTGTGACGATGATCGATGGCAGTTTAAGCCAGGCCACCAGCAGCCCGTTGAATGCGCCAAAGACTGCGCCCATCCCCATGGCGAGCACCACGACCAGTACCGGGTGCAGTTCCGGATAACTGACCAGCAGTCCGCCGACGAAATAGGCAACGCAGCCCACTGTCGACCCGATGGAAAGATCAATATTGCGCGTCAGCACGACAAAAGCCTGCCCGACGGCAATCAGCGCGACAATGGCGACGGATGTTGAGATACGGTTAAACAAACGGGCGTTCAGATATCCGTCGATCTGGCTGGAAAAAAACAGCACTACCCCGGCGAAGACCAACAGCAAGGCCAGTACACGCAGGGTGGTGGGGTTGATTGGTGCACGCTCAGCCACGGGCCACCTCGGCGCCGACAGCCAGCCGCATCACGGATTCTTCGGTTGCATCATCACCCGAAAATTCGCCGACCAGCCGTCCTTCGCGCATCACGAGGACACGATCAGCCAGCGACATGACTTCGGGCAGGTCGGATGACACGATGATGACTCCCACACCGTTGGCCGCCAGATCGCGGATGATCTGATGGACTTCGGCCTTGGCCCCGACATCAATGCCCCGCGTTGGTTCATCAACGATCAACAGGCGTGGCGCTGTGTTCAACCATTTGGCGAGCATCACTTTTTGCTGGTTACCGCCCGAAAGTGTACCCACCGAAACCGTCAGACTGCCTGCCTTGATGTTCAGCTTGGTACGATACTTCATGGCATCTGCCATTTCGCGGACGCGGTCCAGCAGCCCCAGACGTCCGGCGTACTTATCCAGCATCGGAAGGGTAATATTGGCGGCGATGCTTTCGGCCATGGCCAGGCCCAGCTTGCGCCGGTCTTCAGATACATAAGCAATTC
>JAYSSN010000158.1:0-1733 GCA_043720555.1 Rhodobacterales bacterium
CGCTGCCCGACCGTTATGATGTGATCGTTGATACAACCGGGATGGCCGCCTTTGCCACGCACCGGCATCTGCTGACCGCCAAGGGCCGCCTTGCCCTTGTCGCGGCTGATCTGCCGCAAATGCTGGGGGCACTGCGCGGCGGCAAGCGCGTCCTGATGGGCCCCGGCCCCGAGACGCTGGAGGCGCTGCAAACCCTGGCGGCACTGGCGGAAAGCGGGGCCTTCCGCCCCGTTATCGGCCAGCGCTTTGTCTTTGCCGACATCGCGGCCGCCCATGCGCTGGTTGACGGTGGCCACAAGCGCGGCAGCGTGCTGATCGCATTTGATCCGGCGGGATGCTACCCCGTCTTGCCTTTCAGCACCGCGTAAACCGCCATCGCATGCCCCCGCCCCATGCCATAATCGGCGGCGAGCCAGTCCACGATCTGCCCCGCCTTCACCCCTGGTGCGGTCCTCCCGGCCACCGCAAGGCCACGCGCCTGGGCCAGCGCCAGCAGATCGGCGAGCGGCATGCCTGTTTTCGCCTCGACTGCCGTGATGTAGGCGGCAAAGGTCACAGGTGCGCCGCGTAGATCGCCACCAGCCGGGCCACCGCAGCCTCTGCCGTCATTTCCTCGGAGACGCCCGTGCGGCGGCTGGTCAGTTCGACCACGCCATTTGCCAGCCCGCGCGGCCCCACCGTGATGCGCCATGGCAGACCGATCAGGTCCATGGTCGCAAACTTTGCCCCCGCCCGTTCATCCCGGTCGTCATACAAGGGGTCCAGCCCCGCCTTCACCAATGCGGCCTCCAGCGACGCACAGGCCGCATCCGCCGCCGCATCACCCTGCTTCAGGTTCACGATGCCTGCATGGAACGGGGTCACCCCTTCGGGCCAGATGATGCCTTTGTCATCGTGGCTTGCCTCGATGATCGCACCCAGCAGACGGCTGACCCCGATCCCGTGTGACCCCATTTCGACCGGGACTTTCGACCCGTCCGCCGTCACCACCGTGGCCCCCATCGCGTCGGAATACTTGGTGCCGAAGTAGAAGATCTGCCCCACCTCAATGCCCCGTGCCACCTTGCGGCGCTCTTCCGGGATGGCGTCGAACAGCGCCGGATCATGGGTTTCATCGGTGCGCGCGTACAGCGTCGTGAACTCTTCGCACACCGTCGCCACCGCCGCGCGGTCATCATAATCCACCTCGCGCTGACCCAGCTTCAGGTCGGTGACCGCAGAGTCAAAGAACACCTCGGACTCACCCGTGGTGGCCAGCACCAGAAATTCATGCGTGTTGTCCCCGCCGATCGGCCCCGACGCCGCCCGCATCGGAATCGCGGTCAGCCCCATGCGTTCGTAGGTGCGCAGGTAACTGACCATGTGGCGGTTGTAGGCATGCAGCGCGGCTGCCTTGTCCACGTCGAAATTATAGCCGTCCTTCATCAGAAACTCGCGCCCGCGCATCACGCCAAAGCGCGGGCGCATCTCATCGCGGAATTTCCACTGGATGTGATAGAGCGTCAGCGGCAGGTCCTTGTAGCTGTTGACGTGGGAGCGGAAGATGTCGGTAATCATCTCTTCATTGGTCGGACCATACAGCAGTTCGCGCTTCTGCCGGTCGGTGATGCGCAGCATTTCTTCGCCATAGTCACCATATCGCCCGCTTTCGCGCCACAGGTCGGCGGGCTGGATCGTCGGCATCAGCAACGGGATATGGCCCGCGCGGATCTGTTCTTGGTGCACGATCTGCT
>JAYSSN010000159.1:0-1730 GCA_043720555.1 Rhodobacterales bacterium
GCGGACGCCGGTGGGGGCAATCACCACCTCTTTCAGACCCGCCCTGTCGAGGCCTGCCAGATACTGCGCGATCAGCGGATGTCCAGACACGGCATCCGGCCCGGTGGTGCGAACGGTACAATCGGTCGGAAACCCACACGGCGCTGCAATCTGATCGGGCAGTGACCCGAAGTTAGAAAACGTCTCGTGCCCCGTTGCGCGCAGCATCACGTCAAAGGTGCCGCTGACCGGCAGAGGTTCGGGCAGTGTCACCAACAGCCAAAGCGCGGGCAGCTTGCGCAGACTGAGACTGTCCGGCACCACCTGAATGTCAAACATCTGCCCGCGATAGCGCCCGGACAGACGCGGAAACCCGGTTTCGACCACCGCCTTTTGCCCGTTGGCAAACAGCGGCTGGCACTGATCCAGATATCCGGCCCGCCGATCGTTGCGCGCCCGGGCGGCCCCGGCCGATTGCCACAACAGCCCTGCCCCGACCAGCCCAAGCAAGCCCAATACCACAGCCAGCGTCATGCCATTCCCGTCCTGAAAGACATCGGCCCGCCAGGCTGGCGGGCCAATCCTGTCTCAATACCCCTTGGGCCGCGGCCATGGCATGGTGAATTGCGCACCGCGGTGCACGAACCGGTAGCGCCAGAAGTGGAACCATACCGAAGCCGCAATGTAAAAGCCCAGCATCGCCACCAGCTGCGTGCCATAACCAAGAAATACCGCAAAGAAGGTGACGGCACACAGCGCCAGCAGCAACACCGCCGGGATCGGGTGGAACGGATGTACATAGCCGCGTTTGATGCTGTCCAGCGGCCATTTGCGGCGGAACATGATCATGTTGATCGGCATGAAGGTATACCCCAGCAGCCCCGACAGGATCGAGAACGTGATCACCTGATCCAGTGGAGCGCCCAGTGCAAAGATCAGCGCGATCGGCACCAGAAACACGATCGACCGATAGGGCGTGCGATACTTCGGATGCACCGCGCCGAACCATGACGGAAGATAGTGATCGCGCCCCATCGAAAACCACGCCCGCGACGCATCGTTGATACAGCCGTTCGCACTCGCAAGCGTGGCAAACAATGTCCCGACACCCAGCACCACCACCAGTGCTGTCGATCCGGTCAGCCGTGCCGCATCGAACAGTGGCACACCGGCACCGCCCAGATATTCCCACGGCATCAGGCCAACACTCACATACCACGTCAACGTCGCCGCGATCAGCAGCGTCATGATCCCGGCCAGAGTACCAAACGGCAATGACCGGGCGGGCGAGCGGACTTCTTCAGCCGCCTGCGTCGTGCCTTCGATACCCAGATAGAACCACAGCCCGAAATGCATCGCCGCCAGCACGCCCAGCCAGCCATAAGGCAGATCGGTCATCAGTTCTGCGTGGCGCAGCGGGCTTGCGTCCGACCATGGCACCGTCGCCACAAACAAAAGCAGGATCGCCACAAAAGCAAAGGCCGTGATCACCAGATTGAAGGTCAGGGTCGCCAGCACGCCGCGATAGTTCAGCCATGCCAGAAACATGATGCACAAGATGATGAACGGGCGTTGGTCCAGCCCTTCGTGTCCGGACATGTTCGCCACCGTGTCCAACAGAAACCCGACGGTAATCGCATTTCCCGCTTCCAGCATCGTGTAGGCAAACACCAGATACAGGCCCACATTGAATGCCATCAGCGGCCCCATGATGTGCTTGGCCTGGGTGTATTGCCCGCCCGCCGCCGCCA
>JAYSSN010000160.1:0-4155 GCA_043720555.1 Rhodobacterales bacterium
ATACCTACGTGACGTTCCTGTGGGCCGACTGGAATGCGGCAAATCTGATAGCGGTCTTGCTGTTCATCGGGGCGGCGGGCAAATCAGCGCAGCTGTTCCTGCACACTTGGCTGCCCGACGCGATGGAAGGTCCGACACCGGTGTCGGCACTGATCCATGCGGCGACGATGGTGACGGCGGGGGTGTTTCTTGTCTGCCGCATGTCGCCCCTGATGGAATATGCCCCCGAGGCGAAGATGTTCATCACGGTGGTGGGGGCATCGACCGCGTTCTTTGCCGCAACCGTCGGGTTGGTGCAGAACGATATCAAGCGGGTGATCGCCTATTCCACCTGTTCGCAACTGGGCTACATGTTTGTCGCCGCCGGGGTGGGTGTGTATTCGGTGGCGATGTTCCATCTGTTCACGCATGCCTTCTTCAAGGCGATGCTGTTTCTGGGGGCGGGGTCGGTGATCCATGCCATGCACCACGAACAGGACATGCGGAATTACGGCGGGTTGTGGCGCAAGATCCCCTACACATTCGCCGCGATGCTGATCGGGACGCTGGCGATCACCGGGGTGGGGATTCCGCTGACCGGCATCGGCTTTGCCGGATTCCTGTCGAAAGACGCAGTGATCGAAAGCGCCTATGTCGGCAGCCAATATGCGTTCTGGCTGCTGGTGGTCGCGGCTTTCATGACCAGTTTCTATTCTTGGCGCCTGATGTTCATGACCTTTTTTGGCAAGGCGCGCGGCGATCACCACACGCATGACCATGCGCATGAAAGCCCGCGGAGCATGCTGATTCCGCTGGGTGCGCTGGCGATCGGGGCCGTGTTCAGCGGGATGGTCTGGTACAAGGTGTTTTTCGGCGAGGTTGACGCGGTGCGCGACTGGTTCGGCATCGCCGAAATCGCGCACGGCGAGCCTGCGGACGGTGAAGAGGCCGCCGCTGACGGCGAGGCCGTGGCACCTGCGGGCGAAGGTGCGGCTGTGGCCACCGGAGCAGAGCCCGCGCCCGAGGGCGGGGCGCATGCCCAGGCCGGGGCTGCCGCCGAAGGCGACGTGGCGACCGGGCCGATCACTGCATCGGGTACCGCACCGGTGGGGGCCATCTTCATGGCGCCTCAGAACGAGGTGCTGCACGACGCGCATGAGGTGCCGAAATGGGTCAAGGTTGCGCCTTTCGTGGCGATGATCCTCGGGCTGCTTCTGGCGTTCCAGTTCTACATCCGCCGCCCCGGCCTGCCGGGCAAGCTGGCGGTCCAGCAAGCGCCGCTGTATCAGTTCCTTCTGAACAAGTGGTACTTCGACGAACTGTACGACTGGGTCTTTGTGCGGCCGGCCAAATGGCTGGGCGGGTTTTTGTGGAAGCGCGGCGACGGTGATGTGATTGACGGCACGATCAACGGCGTGGCGCTGGGGATCATCCCGTTCTTTACGCGGCTCGCAGGCCGTGCGCAGTCGGGATATCTGTTCCACTATGCGTTTGCGATGGTGCTGGGGATCGGGCTGCTGGTCACTTGGGTAACGATTGGCGGGGGGGCCAACTGATGGACAACCTGCTGTCAATCATCACCTTTATTCCGGCTGTGGCGGCCCTTGTGCTGGCGTTGTTCCTGCGCGGGGATGATGTTGCGGCCCAGCAAAACGCCAAATGGGCGGCGCTGTTTGCCACAACCGCGACCTTCCTTGTGTCGCTGTTCGTGCTGCTGCGGTTTGATCCGGCGGATACCGGGTTCCAGTTCGTGGAAAGCTATGCCTGGATTTTCGGGCTGCAGTACAAGATGGGGGTCGATGGCATTTCGGTGCTGTTCGTCATGCTGACGACCTTTCTGATGCCGATCGTGATCCTGTCATGCTGGGAGGTAACGGTCCGGGTCAAGGAATACATGATCGCCTTCCTGATGCTTGAGGCGCTGATGCTGGGCGTGTTCTGCGCGCTGGATCTGGTGCTGTTCTATCTGTTCTTCGAGGCCGGGCTGATTCCGATGTTCCTGATTATCGGCATCTGGGGCGGCAAGGAACGCATCTATGCGGCGTTCAAGTTCTTTCTCTACACCTTCCTTGGGTCGGTGCTGATGCTGGTCGCCATGATCGCGATGTATTTTCAGGCAGGTACCACGGATATGGTGGCGCTGCTGAACCACAGCTTTGCATCCGATACGATCACCGTGGCCGGGTTCCAGATCATCGGCGGGGTGCAGACACTGCTGTGGCTGGCGTTCTTTGCCAGCTTTGCGGTGAAGATGCCGATGTGGCCGGTACATACGTGGCTGCCGGATGCGCATGTGCAGGCCCCGACGGCGGGGTCGGTGGTGCTGGCGGCGATTTTGCTGAAGATGGGGGGCTACGGCTTTCTGCGGTTCAGCCTGCCGATGTTCCCGGTGGCGTCCGATCTGTTGGCGCCATTGGTTTTCTGGATGAGCGCGATCGCAATCGTCTACACATCGCTGGTGGCGCTGGCGCAGACTGACATGAAAAAGCTGATTGCCTATTCATCGGTCGCGCACATGGGTTACGTGACAATGGGAATTTTCGCGGCGAACCAGCAGGGTATTGATGGTGCGATTTTCCAGATGCTGTCGCACGGCTTTATCTCTGGCGCGCTCTTTTTGTGTGTGGGGGTGATCTATGACCGGATGCACACGCGCGAGATCGAGGCCTATGGCGGCCTTGTGAACCGGATGCCCGCCTATGCGCTGGTGTTCATGTTCTTCACCATGGCCAATGTCGGTCTGCCGGGGACATCCGGGTTCGTGGGCGAATTCCTGACGCTGACGGGGATATTCCAGGTGAACACATGGGCGGCGGCGGTGGCCACAAGTGGCGTGATCCTGTCTGCGGCCTATGCGCTGTTGCTGTACCGCCGCGTGGTGTTTGGCGATCTGATCAAAGAGGCGCTGAAAACCATCACCGACATGACGCGGCGCGAGCGGGCGGTGTTCGCCCCGCTGATCGCCGCGACGCTGATCCTTGGCGTCTATCCCAGCCTTGTGACCGATATCATCGGCCCTTCGGTGGGTGCGCTTATCACAGACTATCAGGCGGCTTTGCCCGTGGCCGATGCCACGCAAGTCGCCCAGAATTGAGAAGAGAAGGGCCATGACCCAAGCCGATTTCCATACCGTACTGCCAGAGTTCGTGCTGGCCGTCTTTGCTATGGGCGCCCTGTTGTACGGGGTCTATACCACCAAGGACAAGGCAGCCCCGGCAATCCTGTGGGCCACATCCGGCCTGATGCTGGCGCTTGCGCTTTATATCGGGGTCGGCGGATCGGGCGAGCGCGGGGCCTTTGGCGGGATGTTCGTCGACGACCCGTTCGCACGCTTTGCCAAGGTCATCATCCTGACATCGGGCGCAGCGGTCATGCTGATGAGCCAGGAATACATGGCGCGGCGCGACCTTCTGCGCTTTGAATTTCCCATCCTGATCGCGCTGGCGACCGTGGGGATGATGATGATGGTGTCGGCGGGTGATCTGATGTCGCTGTACATGGGGTTGGAACTGCAATCGTTGTCGCTGTATGTGATCGCCGCCCTGCGACGGGATTCTGTGAAGTCCACTGAAGCGGGACTGAAGTATTTCGTGCTGGGCGCGCTGTCGTCGGGACTGCTGCTGTACGGTGCTTCGTTGACGTACGGCTTTGCCGGCACCACGCTGTTTTCGGGAATTCTGGCGACGCTGGAACAGGGCGAAGTGCCGCTGGGCCTGCTGTTCGGGTTGGTGTTCATGCTGTCGGGTCTGGCATTCAAGGTCAGCGCCGCCCCGTTCCACATGTGGACCCCCGATGTGTATGAGGGCAGCCCCACGCCCGTGACCGCGTTCTTTGCAACTGCCCCCAAGGTGGCGGCGATGGCCCTGATTGCGCGGGTGATCTATGATGCGTTCGGCAACATCCCCGGTGACTGGAGCCAGGTGATTGCGGCGCTGGCCGTCGCATCGATGTTTCTGGGCGCGGTGGCCGCCATCGGGCAGCGCGATATCAAGCGGCTGATGGCCTATTCGTCCATTGCCCATATGGGCTTTGCACTGATGGGTCTGGCGGCAGGCACGGCGCAGGGCGTGCAGGCGATGATGATCTACATGGCGATTTATGTGACGATGAACGTGGGCACGTTCGCCTTCATCATGGCGATGGAGCGCGACGGCCGCCCGGTGACGGATATTGCTG
>JAYSSN010000161.1:0-11153 GCA_043720555.1 Rhodobacterales bacterium
CAGATCAACATCGCCCCGCGCGGCTGGCGGGTTTGTCGCCGCGTGGTCCGGCCATATGCTGGCCGGACCGGAAACGATCATCGCAGCCGCCCGGATCAATCATAGATCTGCCCACGCCCTCAGACCGGCGACGCGCCATACCCCGGTGATGAAAGGAAATGGTGGGCGACCCTGGAATCGAACCAGGCAAGAGTCTCCTCGGCGGAGTTACAGTCCGCTGCCGCACCTTGCAGCACGTCGCCCACTGAGGCCGGGACATACCGAAGGGTCCATGGGGCGTCAAGGGTTGAAAGGCCCCGCGTTCTTGCCCATGAAGGGGGGGAAATGGGGGCACGCATGAACGGTCAGAAAAAACCAACCTGGGTTGTGGACAAAGAACGCGGCCGCAAGGCCGAGGCCCGTGAAACCGTGTGGCTGTTCGGCCTGCATGCCGTGCGCGACGCGCTGGAAAATACCGCCCGCGAAAAACTGCGGCTGGTGGTCACCAAGAACGCGCTGGACAAGCTGGAAGCGGCCGTCGCGGCCTCCGGCATGACCCCCGAGATCGCCGATCCCCGCCGCTTTGACGTGCCGATTGACGAAGGTTCTGTCCATCAGGGGGCAGCGCTTGAGGTGCGCCCGCTGCATTGGGGCAGCCTTGCGGATGTCTGCATCGATGGCAAAGGCGCGCCGCTGGTTGTCCTGCTTGACCGCGTGACCGATCCGCATAACGTGGGTGCCGTTCTTCGCTCGGCCGAGGTGTTTGGCGCCCGCGCCGTCATCGCGCCGCGCCACCATTCCGCGCCGGAAACGGGGGCGCTGGCCAAAACCGCCAGCGGGGCGCTGGAACGCCAGCCTTACCTGCGCGTGGCAAACCTGTCGGACGCCATGCAGGAACTGCGCGACATGGGCTACATTCTGATCGGTCTGGATGGCGACGGCCCCGTAACCCTGAATGAGGCGCTCGCGCAGGCAGGCCCGCGCGCGGTCGGTCTGGTGATGGGCGCCGAAGGGCCGGGCCTGCGCGAAAAGACCCGCGAAACGTGCGATATCCTGGCCCGCATCCCCTATCCCGGTGGTTTTGGCTCGCTCAATGTGTCCAATGCCGCCGCCGTGGCGCTGTATGCCGCGACCGTTCGTTCACAATGATGCGACCGCCCTATGGAACCCGCGCAAATCGACCCCATATATCATCATGAGCCTGTGGCCCGGAACGCCCGGCTCGTAGACTTCACTGTCCCTCGTTCCGTGACTGGCGCCCGGCCCTCGCAGGTTCGGGCGCTTTTTTGCGAAGGCCGCAGATGCCTGATGTGATGACTGACGCCGATATCCGCGATATTCTTACCGCCGTGCGCGTCATCGCCATTGTTGGCTGGTCGCCGAAGCCTGATCGCCCCAGCCTTGGTGTTGCACGGTTTCTGGTGTCGCGCGGCTATACGGTGATCCCGGTCAATCCCGGGCATGCGGGGGTGCAGGCACTGGGCACCACCGTGCGCGCCGCCCTGTCGGACATCACCGAACCCGTTGATATGGTCGACATCTTTCGCCGATCAGACGCTGCGGGCGCCGTGGTGGACGCGGCGCTTGCGACGTTCCCCACCCTCAAAGCCGTGTGGATGCAGCTTGGCGTGACAGACCCTGCCGCCGCCGCGCGGGCACAGGCGCGTGGCGTCAGGGCCGTGATGAACCGCTGCCCCGCGATCGAAATTCCGCGTCTGTTGCCGTCGGACTGGCAGCGCCAGAGTTACCGTCCTGGTCAAGACGTGACGCGCCTTGATGGAACCGTTGGCGATGCATGACCCCGCCAGGGACGCCATGAGGTTCCGTTCCCCCGGCTAGCTGCCGCCGCCCGCCCCGGCAAAGGCCGCAATCGTAAACGCGTCCGGCAGGATCTCGATCTCCCAGACCGGCGGTGGCGGTACCTCTGGCAGCCGGAAATCTGCCAGCGCCTCGAACACCGGGCGCGGATTGCCCGGAAAATGCACCACCTGTGCCACGCCCTGCCGCACGATCCGTACAAAGGCGAGGTCATAGGCCATCAGCGCGGCCAGCAACGGGTCATCGTCCAGCGGCCCGATCCAGTCGGCAAAGGCCTGAGCCTCCAGCGGGGCATACACCCCCGGATCGCACGCCGAATAGAATGCCGTCAGTACGTCCTGTACCGCCTCGCCATCGCGCAGCAGCAGATATCGCAGCGCCCGCGGCAACGTCCGCATCAGGATCGAGCCGCGAAAGCTGCGCGCAAGATACGTGTAAAGCGCCAGCATCCGGGCATCTTCGGGGTAGGGGTGCAGCGCACTTTCATTCTTCCACACCGCCTGCGTCAGCGCCGCCTCCCAATCGGCCGGGCTGGGTGCCGTTCCCTGCGGCGTGCGTGGCACCATCATCGGGCGGGCATCGCTGACCGTGCGCCCGACACCGGCCCACAGCCCGCGCAGATCCCCGACGATGCCGTCCAGTACAGCCTCGTCCGTGCGCTCCAGAAACGTGTCGTAAAGTTCAAAGTTCAACGCCCCGAGGTTCGGCAAGCTGCCCAGCACCTCGCGCGCGATGGCGTGCAGATCAGCCGGCATCGGGCCCGAATGGCTGTCCAGCCAGACGCCCGCCTGCTCCTCGCCCCCCGCCAGATGCACCTCCCAGACACGGTCCAGCGGAATTTGCGCCAGATACCGGTCCAGGTTGATCCGCCCGTTACGCGCATTGCAGTAAAGGTTATGCAAATCCAGCAGGATACCGCAGTCTGCCGTCCGGACCACCTCGGCCAGAAACGCGCCGTCGTCCATCTCGAAATCTTTGCGCGCAAGGTAAGCTACACCCGTTTCAATCGCCACAGGCCGCGCCACCGCCGCCGCAAAGGCGCGGATGTTTGCCGCCGCCTGCGCGGCCCCCGCAGGTGTCTGCAACGGCGGCAGCAGAAACCCCGCCGCCCGGTGCGGTGTGCCCGCCACCGACAGATGTTCGCTCACCCATGGGCTGTTCAGCCGGGCCGCGGTGTCGCGGATCAACGCGCATTGCGCAGGCACGGGTGCCCGCGTCCCGCCCAGCGGCATGCCCACCGAATGCACCAGCTTGTGCCCCGGCAGCCGCGCAAACAGATCGACACCGGGGGTGAACTCGTAAAACGGCCCGTCAAACGCATGATCGGCCAGCCACAGGGTCTGCGGCTCGATCTCCAGCACATCCAGCGCGTCCGGGCGGCGCTCCAGAAACGGGCGCAACCCCGGCGCAAAGATCATCCCGATGCCCAGCTTCGGGGCCGCAAACGCGGCCCCCCCGCTGACAGGCCGGGCGCCTGCCTCAGCGTCCAACACGCAAGGTCACCTGTTCGACATTCAGCTTGCGGTCCAGCACGAACATCTCTTCCATCTGAAAGAAGATGTCGCAGCCCGTCGCACAGGCCACATGTCCCGAAAGATCGGCAATCTTGTCCAGCATGTCATTCACATCTTCGATCCTGACCACCGCCGCCGGGTTGACCGCGACCCGCAAGGTCGAAGCCGCCGCCTTGCTCGCCGCAAAATTGCCGGTCCTGACCTTGCCGCGCAGCCCATCGACCAGCACCGCATCGCGTTGCCGTTCCAGAAAGATGTCAAAGCCCGAACAGCAGGCCCGGCACCCCAACTTGTCAAGAATGGTCCCCATGGATTTCTTCAGCCCCCCGATATCCGAGGCCACCGAAACAGGGATCGAAACGCGTACGGCTTTCGCCACAGAAAGCTCTGTGTTCATTGGAAAATTCCTCTTGTTGCAAAAATCAGTTCAAATACGTCGCAGTGACAGAACCCTATCACGAATCGACGCCGTCCCGAGGTATGGAATCCCTTACCCTTCTCAATTTCATGCCCTTGCCATTGCACGGCGGGCAGTATTCCTTGGCCGCAGCACCAGAAGGGCATGCCATGACCAACATGATCGACCTGCGCAGCGATACCGTCACCCGGCCCGGCCCCGCGATGCGCGCGGCGATGATGGCGGCCCCCTTGGGCGATGATGTCTTTGGCGATGATCCCACCGTCAATGCGCTGCAGGACAAACTCGCCGGTATGCTGGGCTTTGAAGGTGCCTTGTTCATGCCCACGGGCACCCAAAGCAACTTCTGCGGCATCCTTGCCCATTGTCAGCGTGGCGATGAATATATCGTCGGCCAGATGGCCCATTCCTATCGCTGGGAAGGTGGCGGGGCGGCGGTGCTGGGCTCGGTGCAGCCGCAGCCTCTGGATCATGCATCCGACGGCTCGCTGCCGCTGGCTGCGATCGAAGGTGCGATCAAGCCTGATGATGCGCATTACGCCCGCACCCGGCTGCTGGCGCTGGAGAACACCATCGGCGGCAAACTGCTGCCCTTTGCCTATGTGCAATCTGCGACGGCGCTGGCCCGCAGACACGGGCTGAACACCCACCTCGACGGCGCGCGCCTGTTCAATGGCGCGGTCGCTCAGGCCGCAGCCCAGGGGACATCGCCCCAGACCGAAGCCCGCCGCATCGCAGGTGCGTTCGATTCTGTCAGCGTCTGCTTTTCCAAGGGCCTTGGCACGCCGGCTGGATCGGCGCTGTGCGGATCAAAGGATTTCCTGTCGCGTGCACACCGCATCCGCAAGATGGCGGGTGGCGGGATGCGGCAGGTGGGTATCCTCGCCGGGGCTGCGATCCATGCGCTCGATCACCATATTGACCGTCTGGCCGACGACCACGCCCGCGCCCGCCGTCTGGCCGCTGCGTTTGACGGGGTAGAGGGGGCGAGTGTGGACCCCGTGCATTCCAACATCGTCTTTGTCGATCTGTCCGGCCCCGCAAAGGCCCGCGCCGAAGGTTTCATCGATCATCTGAAGGCGCATGGGGTGCTTGCGCTCGGCCTTTACCGGCTGCGCTTTGTCACCCATCTGGATGTGACCGATGCCGATGTGGACCGCGCCGTGGCCGTCATCCGCGAGTATTTTCGCGACTGACCAGGCATCACGCACTGTTTTGCTAGTGCTGACGGCTTTCGACGTTAATCGCGCAAATATATGAAATAGCTTGAAGCTGACATCTGTAAGTATTCGGCGGATCACACCCGAAACAGCTGCACCGGTGCCCCATCCGCCCGCCGGATCACGCCTTGCGCCTCAAGGTCCAGTTGCACGCATTTCATCCACCACCCCGCCTTGGCACCCCCCGGAAACAGCGCGGGGTCCAGATGCGCCAGCAGCGCCTTCTGCAACGCCGCCGGCGTCGCCCCCGGCGGACCGGCTGGCATTACCGCGAGACAGGCCTTGCGCATCGCTGCGTACTTGTCGGCATCCACCCGGTAGGTCTTGCCCGGCTGCAGCACGTTGTGCACCTCGATCTGCGCCATCCGATCCCCCTACCGTGCGGCTTTCTCGGCAATCCCCGACTGCCCCTCGCGCTGTTCCAGTTCCGCCAGAATGTCTGCCAGCGTCACATCCCGCGCCGCACACATGACCAGCAGATGATACATGACATCCGCCGCCTCTGCAGTCAGCTTGACCCGGTCACCCTTGACCGCCTCGATGATCGCCTCGACCGCCTCTTCGCCAAACTTTTCCGCGCATTTCTCCGGCCCTCTGGCCAGCAGCTTTGCCGTCCAGCTTGCCTCTGCATCGCCACCCTTGCGTGCCGAAATCGTTGCGGCCAGCCGTTCCAATGCGTTCATGTCAACCTCATGGGAATACCCGCCGCCGCCATATGCGCCTTGGCTTGCCCGATGGTGAATTCACCAAAGTGAAAGATGGATGCCGCCAGCACCGCGCTCGCGTGCCCCTCGGTCACACCTTCGACCAGATGATCCAACGTGCCAACACCCCCCGATGCGATCACCGGCACGGCGACCGCATCCGCGATCGCCCGCGTCAGGGGCAGATTGAAGCCCGCCCGCGTGCCGTCACGGTCCATGCTGGTCAGCAAAATTTCGCCCGCGCCCCTGGCGGCAACCGTCCGCGCGAAATCCACGGCATCAATGCCAGTGGCCCGTCGTCCGCCATGGGTGAAAACCTCCCACCGTCCCGGGGCCACGGTTTTTGCATCGATCGCCACGACAATGCACTGCGACCCGAACCGATCGGCGGCCTCGGCCACCACATCGGGATTTGCGACGGCGGCTGAATTGAACGACACCTTGTCCGCCCCCGCCAGCAGCAGCGCCCGCACGTCGTGGTGCGTGCGCACACCCCCGCCAACCGTCAAAGGCATGAAGCATTGCTCGGCCGTGCGCGTGACCAGATCAAACATCGTGCCGCGATTGTCCTGCGTCGCCATGATATCCAGAAAACACAGCTCATCCGCCCCCGCCGCGTCATAGGCCCGCGCGGCCGCGACCGGATCGCCCGCATCTATCAGGGCAACAAAGTTCACACCTTTGACCACACGGCCATCGGCGACATCAAGGCAGGGGATGATCCGGGTTTTCAACATGGCGCGCTTTTACCCCGCCTTGGGAAAAAGGGCCAGCCTCGCGCGGTCCAGCATCCGGACCACAAGGCCGGCAACCAGCCCCCAGAACGCCGCCCCGATCCCAAAGGCCGCCACGCCGGACCCTGCCACGGCAAGGGTCATCGTTGCGGCAAACCGCTGATCGGGGGTCGCAAAGGCTGTGGTCAGCGCGCCCGTCAGCGGCCCCAGCAAGGCCAGCGCCACGATGGCCGCGATCAGTGCCTGGGGCAGGGCGGTCAGCACCGTCAGGATCATTGGCCCCGATAATCCCAGCGCCACCCAGAAGCCCGCATAGACCACGCCGACTTTCCAGCGCTGGCTGCGGTCGGGATGCACATCATCGCCCAGACAGATTGCCGCCGTGATCGCCGCCATGTTCACCGGATGCGCCCCGATCACGGCAAAAGCGGCTGACAACCCGCCCGAGACGGCCAAGGCAGAGCGCACGGGCGGCGCATGGCCCGCAGCCCGCAGCGTGGCAAACCCCGGCAGGTTCTGCCCGGCCATGGTGACAAGGTACAGCGGCAGCCCCAGCCCCAGCAGTGTGGCGGGATGGAATTCCGGCATGATGAATGTGGCGACGGGTGCTGTCAGCGTCACCGCTGGCCAAAGCGCCGCCCCCGTCGCCAGCGCAAGGCCAATCCCCGCGCCAAGGGCCGCAATCACCGCCAGGGCGGGATTCCACAGGCGCACCAGCGCAAAGATCGCAACCATCGGCAGGACGACAGCGGGCAGCGTTTGAATGGTCGCGGCCCCTTTCAGGCAGAACGGCAACAGCACCCCCGCCAGCATCGCCCCCGCAATCCCATCCGGGATCAGCGCCACCAGCCTGCCCAGTGGCCCGACCGCACCCGTCAGCGCGATCAGCAGGCCCGCCACGACAAAGGCTCCCACGCCCTGCGCCATGGTGATCCCGCTGGTCGCCGCAATCAACGCCGCACCCGGCGTCGACCACGCCAGTACAACGGGCACCCGGTGCCACGTGGACAGCAGGACCGATCCGATTGCCTTGGCAAAACACACGCCCAGAATCCATGACGCGGTTTGCGCAGGCGTCGCACCCAATGCCGCCGCTGCCGCCAGCACCAGCGCAATCGTGCTGCCGTAACCGACAAGCGCGGCGACGAGTGCCGCCGAGATCATGGATGCCCGCATTGTCCCCCCGCTTTGCGCTTTGGTGCCCGCCACGCTCCAGCCGCGCAAGAAAAAAGCGACGGCATCCCGGGAGGAGGGCGCCGCCGCTTCATGTATCGGTCCCGGCGCCCCGGGAGGGAGGATGAGGCGCAGGTCCGAATAATGTGCGGCAACCCCAGGGAGGAGGAGGGGGTTGCCGCTTTTGCATCAGGCCCAGGGAGGAGGAGGGCCCTTCGCAACTGGTTTGGGGAGGAATCCCCGATAAAGCGCGGCCGTGCCAGGCCGAAGACAGGCACCGCCGTTTTTGCGATGCACCCTGCGGGAGGAGCGGGTTCATCTTGCAAGATATACGCGGGAAGGCCGTTCCCGGATCAAAGTGCGGCGGTGCCAGGGAGGAGGAAAGACACCGCCGCTTTTGCTACAGGGCCCCCGGGAGGAGGTAGGGACCCTCGCAAGAAACCTTATTTGCCGTATGCCGCGATGCGGGCGATGTCCTCGATCGACAGACGGCTGATGCCGAGGTCGGTCAGTTCGCGTTCCGTCAGGCCCGACAACTCGCGCACGGTCTGTGCATAGATGCGACGCTGTGCCTGGTACGATTTGAAAGTCGCGAGCAGGGCGCCAAGACGGTCCGTCAGACCAAGCGATGCAGCGCGGGAATTGTTTACATATGCCATGTTCAGCCTCATTCATTCTTCTTGTGCAGCGGATCCCGGATGATCTTCGATGTCGTCCGGCGTGTTCCGTTGCCAACAACATGGGCCAGATGCTGCACCTGCACAATACCTGCGGCGCGCAATGCCGCCATGCAGCATGCGCATGGCAAAAAGACACAAAATTTTCATATTTATCCACCACTTCGCTGGATATTTGAGCATTTGGTAAAACCGCCCTTGCCCTTTGCAGCAAAGAACACAAGGCTTGCTGAAACGTTGTGCAGGGGAAAAAGCCATGGGTGTCACGCGCGAAGAAGTTATGGCTGTCCTTGGGCGAATTACGCTGCCCGGTGGTGGGGATCCGGTCAGCCGCGATCTGATTCGTGCCCTGTCGGTCGAGGGCGGCCAGGTGCGTTTCGTGATCGAAGCGGCCAGTCCGGACGAAGCGCGCGCCTTGTCGCCCGCCCAGCCGGTGATCGAAACCGCGCTGCGCGCGCTGCCGGGCGTCGATTCGGTGCAAATGGTGCTGACGGCACATGGACCGGCGGAAAAACCCCCGACCCTGAAGATCGGCCAGCATCCGACAGCGCAACAAGGGGGGCCTGCGAAACTGTCGGGCGTGGACCGCATCATTGCGATTGCGTCGGGCAAGGGCGGGGTCGGCAAATCAACGGTGTCCTCGAACCTCGCCGTGGCACTTGCGCGGCAGGGGCGACGCGTCGGTCTGCTGGATGCCGATATTTATGGCCCCTCGCAACCACGCATGATGGGCGTGTCCAAACGCCCCGGCAGCCCGGATGGCAAGATCATCGAGCCGTTGCAGGCGCACGGGGTGACGATGATGTCGATCGGCCTGATGCTGAAAGAGGACGAGGCCGTGGTCTGGCGCGGCCCGATGATCATGGGGGCTTTGCAGCAGTTGCTGACGCAGGTCGCATGGGGGCAGCTGGATGTGCTGATCGTCGATCTGCCGCCGGGAACGGGCGATATCCAGCTGACGCTGTGCCAGCGCACGCAACTGACCGGGGCCATCGTGGTGTCGACCCCGCAGGATGTGGCGCTGATGGACGCGCGCAAGGCGCTGGACATGTTCGTCAAGCTGAAGACACCGGTGCTGGGTCTGATTGAAAACATGTCGACCTATATCTGTCCCAATTGCGGGCACGAGGCGCATATCTTTGGCCACGGTGGCGTGCGGGCCGAAGCGGCCAAGCTGAACTTGCCGTTCCTGGGTGAAATCCCGTTAAGCATAGATGTGCGTCTGGCAAGCGATGCGGGCACGCCCGTGGCGGCAGGCGACGGCGCGGTCTCGGATGCGTATGCCCAGCTTGCGGCACGCCTGATCGCCGGCGGGATGGCCTGACGCCTGACATGGGATTTCGTGGGAATTTACGGTTTCCGGGCGAATCACTCTCGCGCGACATGGCGTGATTGCGCCGTGACCGCAGCGTTATGGCCTGCGTAGTCCTGATTTTCAGTCGGGAATCGCCTTGGCGCATCAGTGGACAGAAGTTTTTTCAGAGTGGGTGGGAATTCATGTCCCATCAATGCCGATCTACATTTAGCGCTGTCACGGCCTCGTGAGGCGGATAAAATGCCATATTTAGATAACGAGCACACAAGATGCTGTTTTTGCGGTGCAGGCGACACCACATATTCGCAACTTTCCCCACATTTTTCCATTGCTTCCCATGAAATCCCATGTCATCCCTTTCCATACGAAGATGAAGACGGGCAGTGACAAGCAGGGGCAGCAACAAGACCCCGAACAAGGCGAAGTCAGGTTTCATACAGGCACCCGCCAACATCAAAACCAGAGATCCGGTGCGCGAGCGAGCAGACATCTCCCCCAGGTGGCGCGCGCAACTGGACGCCCAGCGATGGGACAGGCGGCGGATCGAGCAGTGGCAGCAGCTCGGTCCGCCGTATTCATTTCCGCCCCCATGTCGGGGCACAGGCAGAAGGGCCGACCGGGCAGATGGCCGAGACTTTCAGAGGCGAGTTCTACCAAAAGGTAGATGGAAAGGCGCGGGTCAGCATCCCGGCGCCTTTTCGGCGTGTTCTGGAGGCAGGCGACCCCGCGCAAGGTGCCAACCCGCGCGTCGTGATCGTGTACGGCGGTGACCGCAAGTTTCTGGAATGCTACACTCTGGCCGAAATGGCCCGGATCGAGCGGCGCATCGGCAAGATGCAGATCGGCTCTCCAGAGCGGCGTTATCTGGAGCGCAACATGATTACCCTGTCGCAAACCGTTGAAATCGACAGTGACGGACGGATCGTCCTGCAGGCCAAGTCGCGCGAAAAAACCGGCCTGACCGATCTGAAAGACGGCGCCGAGGCCGTGTTTGCCGGGACGCTTGACAAGTTTCAGATCTGGCGGCGCGAGGCATATGATGCCGAACTGGGTGCTCACGCCGGTGATGATCTGCTGGTGAATGGACAGGACATGCTGTCACTGTTGCCGCCCGACCCGGAGGCCTAGTGCAATGTCCGACCGCGATCAGCTGCCCGATCGCCAGCCCCATATCCCGGTCCTTCTCGACCCGCTGCTGGCCGCTGTTTCACCTGTCAGGGGCCGCTGGCTGGACGGCACGTTCGGGGCGGGGGGGTATGCCAAGGGGCTGCTTGCGGCGGGCGCCGATCATGTGATCGGCGTTGACCGCGACCCGATGGCGCTGGAGATGGCCTCTGGATGGCGGGGCGACTACGCTGACCGGCTGACGCTGGTGGCGGGAAACTTCAGTGAACTTGACCTGCACGCAGACGGGCCACTGGACGGCGTGGTGCTGGACCTTGGTGTGTCGTCAATGCAGCTGGATCTGGCCGCCCGCGGGTTTTCCTTTGCCAAGGATGGTCCGCTGGATATGCGGATGAGTCAGGACGGCGAAAGCGCCGCTGATCTGGTGAATGGCGCCGAAGAGGCGCATCTGGCCGATATCCTTTATCTTTACGGCG
>JAYSSN010000162.1:0-1723 GCA_043720555.1 Rhodobacterales bacterium
GATCACGCACTGGCAAAAGGCGAGGTCGGCAAGGTTGGCGTTCCGATCTCCCACCTCGGCGACATGCGCGCCCTGTTTGCGGATATCCCGCTGGACCAGATGAACACCTCGATGACCATCAACGCCACCGCCCCGTGGTTGTTGGCGCTTTACGTCGCGGTCGCCGAAGAACAGGGCGCAGATATTGCCGCCCTGCAAGGCACCGTTCAAAACGACATCATCAAGGAATATCTGTCACGCGGCACCTATATCTGCCCGCCGAAACCCAGCCTGCGGATGATCACCGATGTCGCCGCCTATACCCAGACGCATCTGCCGAAATGGAACCCGATGAACGTCTGTTCCTACCATCTGCAAGAGGCCGGGGCGACGCCGGAACAGGAACTCGCCTTCGCGCTGGCCACCGCCTGCGCCGTGCTGGACGATCTGAAAACCAAGGTATCCCCGGCAGATTTCCCCAATATGGTTGGCCGCATCTCATTCTTCGTCAATGCAGGCATCCGCTTCGTCACCGAGTTGTGCAAAATGCGCGCCTTCGTCGATCTCTGGGATGAACTTTGCGAACACCGCTACGCCATCACCGACCCGAAATACCGCCGCTTTCGCTACGGCGTGCAGGTCAACTCGCTTGGCCTCACCGAACAGCAACCCGAAAACAACGTCTACCGCATCTTGATCGAAATGCTCGCCGTCACGCTGTCAAAAAACGCCCGCGCCCGCGCCGTGCAACTGCCCGCCTGGAACGAGGCCATCGGCCTGCCCCGCCCGTGGGATCAGCAGTGGTCGCTGCGCATGCAGCAGATACTGGCCTATGAGACAGATTTGCTGGAATATGATGACCTGTTCGAAAACAACCCCGCCGTGGATCGCAAGGTGGCCGCGCTGATCGATGGCGCACGGGCAGAGCTGGCAAATATCGACGCGATGGGCGGGGCGGTGGCCGCCATTGATTACATGAAAGGGCGGCTGGTTGAGGCGAATGCCGAACGTCTGATCCGGATCGAGACGGGCGAAACGGTTGTGGTCGGTGTCAACCGCTGGACCGATAGCGTGGACAGCCCCCTGACGGCGGGCGAGGCCTCCATGGCCTCAGACCCGGCAGCCGAGTCTGGCCAGATTGCACAACTTGCTCAGTGGCGCAGCACGCGCGATGCCAGCGCGGTGCGTGCGGCACTTGCCGGTCTGCGCAATGCGGCACAAACCGGGGCCAATATCATGCCCCCTTCCATCGCCTGCGCCAAGGCGGGGGTCACCACGGGCGAATGGGGTGATGTCATCCGCGCTGCGTTTGGCGAATACCGCGCGCCCACCGGCGTATCGCGCGCGCCATCCAACCGCACCGAAGGGTTGGAGCCGATCCGCGACGCGGTTGATACGGTGTCCACCCGCCTTGGCCGCCGACTGAAATTCATGATGGGAAAACCGGGGCTTGATGGCCATTCCAATGGCGCCGAACAGATTGCCTCCCGCGCGCGCGACTGTGGCATGGACATCATCTATGACGGCATCCGCCTGACGCCAGAACAAATTGTCGCTGCGGTTGCAGAGGCGCAGGTGCACATACTGGGCCTTTCCATCCTTTCGGGCTCTCATAGCCTTTGATTGCCGAGGTGATGGAACGCCTGCGCAATGCGGGTCTTGACCTGCCAGTCATTGTGGGCGGCATCATTCCCGATGCTGACGCGCTGACCCTGCGCAGTCTTGGCGTGGCGGCCGTCTATAC
>JAYSSN010000163.1:0-1723 GCA_043720555.1 Rhodobacterales bacterium
GCATCGGGCAGATCGAACAGCTCGATCACCAGCCCTTCGTCGGTTACCCGCGTGACCACGTGGCGCAGCAACTGTTGCATCGTCATGCTTTCGCCGCCACGCGCCAGCAGGCGCTGTTCGACTTCGGCCAGTTCCTTGGTCGCAGCCGTGCCGCCCGCCGCTTCGGACGTATCCAATCCGGTGTCGCCGCGTGCCTGATTGGCCTCGGTCGGCTGCGCCGCTGACGCCCCGGTGCCCATCTGCGTCAGCGTCTGTTCCGAAAACACGGACTCGCCGCCAAAGGCCCCGTCACCCCCGCCCGAGATGCGGTTGATCGGAATTATCGGATTGAAGTAGTCCGCAATCCCCTTGCGCTGCTTTTCCGTTGTCGCGTTCAGCAGCCACATCAACATGAAGAAGGCCATCATGGCCGTCACGAAGTCAGCATAGGCAACCTTCCACGCACCCCCGTGGTGGCCGCCACCCTGAATGACCTTCTTCCGTTTGATGATGACTGGCGCGGCATTTGATTGCCCGGCCATTCCACACCCGTTGTCTACACCCAAGCGCAAAGCTATGCCGGGGGCGTGAAGAAGGCGTAAAGATCAGCGCTCCCGCAGCGCCTCGCCGCTTTTGTAAAGCGGCTTGGTCAGGTATGCGAGGATGGTCTTGCCGCCCGTCTGCAACTCCACCGTTGCCTGCATGCCGGGGCGGATTGCCAGATCGCGCTGACGGTCGGTCAGCCGCGACAGATCCACGCTGAGCATCACCTTGTAATGCGGATCGCCATCCTGTGCACGAGACCGCTCATCCGTAAAGGTATCAGCGGATACGAACTGCACCTTGGCCTGCAAGGTGCCATAGATGGTGTAGTCATAGGCCGACAGTTTCACCGTAGCGCCCTGGCCGACCAGCACCGATGCAATGTCGCGGGGGGCCACCTTGGCCTCGATGAACAGCTCGTCATCCAGCGGGATGATCTGCATGATCTCTTCGCCCGGACGGATCACGCCGCCGATGGTGGTGACGGATACCTTGTTCACGACGCCGCGCATCGGCGCCATCAGAACGGTGCGGTCCAACTGATCCTCGCCTTGTTTCAGGCGCTGGCGCAGGGACGCGAGTTCGGTCTGCACCTCGGCATAGTCCCGCGCGCGTTCCAGTTCGGTCAACGACACGGCCTCGGCCAGTTTGCCGTCGGCATCGCTGAAGGCCTTGCGGGCACGGGTGACCTCGATCAGCGGCACGACCTCCTGGTCCAGCATCCGCTCCATCAGGTCAAGCTCGGCCCGCGCGTGTTCCAGCACGGCGCCAGCACCTTCGCGGCGGGCGCGGAGTTCGGTTTGCCGGGCGGTCAGCAGCGCCTTTTCCGATGCGACGATGGCAGGCACGCGCATGGCCCAGAGCTCAGGCACGACAAAGTCTGCCTCACCCGCCATTTCCGCCTCCAGTCGCAGGCGGCGGATTTCAAGCGCGGCAATCTGGTCGCTGATGTCATCCACGGCGGATTGATACTGTGTGCCATACAGGCGTGCGAGCGTCTGGCCCGGTTCGACAATGTCGCCCTCGGCCACGTTCAACGCAGCCAGAATCCCGCCTTCGAGGTTCTGGATGATCTGGGGGCGCGACGACGGCACCACCTGCCCCGGCGCGCGCACGATCTCGTCCACCCAGGCGAATGCCGCCCACACGAGGAACACGATGACCGACAGGCCGATCAGCCAGATCGTCAGGCTGGGGCCAC
>JAYSSN010000164.1:0-4135 GCA_043720555.1 Rhodobacterales bacterium
TGTGCTGGTCCGCCCCGGCGACCGTATTCCTGCCGATGGTGAAATTGCCGAAGGCACATCCGGTGTCGATGAAAGCCCGGTCACGGGCGAATCCATGCCCAAGACCAAAGGCCCCGGCGATCCGGTCTTTGCAGGCTCGATCAATGCCGAAGCGGTCTTGCGCATCACCGTGACCAAGGCGGCCGAGGATAACACCATTTCGCGCATCATAGCACTTGTCGAAGAAGCCGAAACGGCCCGCGCCCCGACCGAACGGTTCATCGACCGTTTCAGCCGCATCTACATGCCCGCCATCGTCGGGCTGGCGGTGCTGGTGGCGATCATTCCGCCGCTAACAGTGGGGGCCGTGTGGGACATCTGGATTTACCGCGCGCTGGCCTTGCTGCTGATCGGCTGCCCCTGTGCGCTGGTGATCTCGGTCCCGGCCTCTATCGCCTCGGCGCTGTCATCGGGGGCCCGGCGCGGCATCCTGATGAAAGGCGGGGCGGTGATCGAGGCTGCCGCCCGCACCACCCGCGTAGCCTTCGACAAGACCGGGACACTGACAGTCGGGCGCCCCGCCGTGACCGATGTGATCCCGCTTGGAGCCACCGAAGCCGAATTATTGGCAGTAGCCGCCGGGATCGAGACAGGGTCCAGCCACCCTTTGGCGGAAGCGATTTTGCGGCGTGCAAAGGATGCGAAGGTAGCCCCCCTGCCCGCCACGGGCGCGAAAGCGCTGATCGGCAAGGGCGTGGAAGCCATGGTCGGCGGCGCCCCTGCATGGGTCGCCTCGCCACGCTATGCTTCCGAAATGGGCGCGCTGGACGGGATCGGCATTCGCCGGGCGGCAGGGATGGAGGAAGATGGCAAGACCGTGGTCGTCGTGTTCCGTGAGAAACAAGTGCTCGGACTGATTGCCATGCGCGACGAACCGCGCGCCGATGCCATCGAGGGTGTGCGCCAGTTGAAGGCCATGGGCGTGACCTCGGTGATGCTGACCGGCGACAACGCCCGCACCGGGGCTGCAATTGCCGGGCTGTTGGGGATGGAGCATCGCGCCGAACTGATGCCCGACGATAAAGTGACCGAAATCAGGGCGATGGCAGCGTCTGCTAAAGTTTCCGGGGGCGGTGTGATCATGGTCGGGGACGGCATCAACGACGCCCCTGCGCTCGCGGCAGCAACGGTGGGCGTGGCGATGGGGTCGGGCACCGATGTGGCGCTGGAAACCGCCGCCGCCACCCTGCTGCGTAACCGGGTGACGGATGTGGCGGCGATGGTGCGGCTGGCACGGGCCGCGATGGGCAACATCCGCCAGAACGTGGCCATCTCGCTGGGGCTGAAGGCGGTGTTTCTGGTGACAACGATCCTTGGGATGACGGGCCTCTGGATCGCCATTCTGGCCGACACCGGGGCGACCGTGCTGGTCACGCTGAACGCCCTGCGCCTGCTGCGCTTCAACCCGGAACGCGAGGGCTGATCCACTGATGTTCTTCTGGTGGTCAGCCACCCGTCAGATCCGCGCCGCGAAGCGGGGTCTGGCGCAAACCCGTGGCCAACTTCGGTAGCCTTGGTGCCGCTGGCTGAACTCACACCGGCCGTCTGAGCCATGCAACCCCGACCTTGCGCACTTTGCGCGCGCGGATGTGGTGGTGCTGCTCTGGCAAATCCCGGTGCTGCGCGATATGAGGCTGCAAATATCTGGAGTTGCCGCCATGACCAACGGAAAAACCGAATACTCCGATGCGATCTCTTCGACCGAAGAGATCATCGCGGATGCCCGCAATGGCCGCATGTTCATTCTGGTGGATCATGAGGACCGCGAGAATGAAGGCGATCTGGTGATCCCCGCCCAGATGTGTACGCCGCAGGCGATCAACTTCATGGCCACCCACGGGCGTGGCCTGATCTGTCTTGCGATGCCTGCGGCCCGGATCGAGGCGCTGGGCCTGCCCCTGATGAGCCCGAAGAATTCGTCGCGCCACGAGACGGCGTTCACCCTGTCGATCGAGGCGCGCGAGGGCGTGACCACGGGCATTTCGGCAGCCGACCGGGCGCGCACGGTTTCGGTGGCGATTGACCCGACCAAGGGGGCTGCCGATATCGCGACGCCGGGGCATGTGTTCCCGCTGCGCGCGCGCGACGGTGGCGTGCTGGTGCGCGCGGGCCATACCGAGGCCGCAGTGGATGTCAGCCGTCTGGCCGGGCTGAACCCCAGTGGCGTGATCTGCGAGATCATGAATGATGACGGCTCGATGGCGCGCCTGCCGGATCTGATTACATTCGCGCAACGGCATGGGTTGAAGGTGGGCACGATCAGCGATCTGATCGCATATCGCCGCCGCCACGATAACCTGATTTCGGAAAAAGCCGTGCGCAGCGTGACATCCACCCATGGCGGCGACTGGCTGATGCGGGTTTATGCCGATGAGACGCATGGCGATGAACATGTGGTGCTGTCCAAGGGCGATTTGTCCACCGCCACGCCGGTGCTGGTGCGGGTGCACGCGCTGAACCCGCTTGAGGACGTGCTGGGCATTGGTGATGGCGGCGAACTGCCGCGCGCGATGCGCCTGATTGCCGCCGAGGGGCGCGGCGTTGTCGTGCTGCTGCGCGACACCACGATGAAGCTGGTGGAGCCGGGTGAACATTCGCCCCAGACGCTGCGGCAATACGGGCTGGGCGCGCAGATCCTGTCGTCACTCGGGCTGAGTGCGATCACGCTTGTCACCAACTCCAAAGCGCCGCGCGTGGTGGGGCTGGAGGCGTATGGCCTGTCGATTGCAGGCACCCACCCCATCCCGGAGAATTGAGATGGCCGGTTCGGAAACCCATTACACCCTGCCCCTGCCCACGTTTGACAAGCCGGTCCGGCTGCTGATCGTGGTCGCGCCCTATTACCGCGACATCGCGGATGATCTTGTCGCAGGTGCGCAGGCCGTCGCCGCCGGTTGCGGGGCCGAGGTCGAGGTCGTCGAGGTGCCGGGGGCGCTGGAGGTGCCCACGGCGATTGCGATGGCCGAGCGGCTGGCGTCCTATGACGGCTATGTCGCACTTGGCTGTATCATCCGGGGCGAGACGACGCATTACGACACGGTGTGCAATGACAGCTCACGCGCATTGTCGCTGCTGGGTCTGCAGGGCGCCTGCATCGGCAATGGCATCCTGACGGTCGAAAACCGCGCGCAGGCCGTGGCCCGGGCAGACCGGGCGGGCCAGAACAAAGGTGGCGGCGCGGCTGCGGCGGCCTTGCATCTGGTGGCACTGTCGCGCACATGGGCCGCAACCACAAAAGGGATCGGTTTTCGCGCATGACGAAGCCTGACAAGAAACAGATGCGTTCTGCCGCGCGGCTTTATGCCGTGCAGGCCCTGTTCCAGATGGAGGTCAGCGGCCAGACGGTCGAATCCGTAAGCACCGAATTCGAGACGCACCGCTTTGGCGCCGTCTACGAAGGCGACGAGATGGCCGAAGGCGATGTCACCCATTTCCGCGCCGTGGTGGACGGAGCCGTGAACTGGCAGGCCCGCATCGACCAGATGACCGACCGCGCGCTGGTGGCCAAATGGCCGATCGACCGGATCGACCCGGTACTGCGGGCGCTGTTTCGTGCTGCAGGCGCCGAACTGGTCGCGATGCCGACGCCGCCCAAGGTGACGATCAACGAATACGTCGATGTCGCCAAGGCGTTTTTTCCCGAAGGCAAAGAGGCGAAATTCGTCAATGCCGTGCTGGATCACATGGCGCGCGAAGCCCAGCCCGCTGCGTTCTGACAGCGAGAAAGCACCGTAACGGCCGGGCGCAATCAGTTCCCACGGTCGTCCGAAAAACGTGCTCGTGTTGCCGATTGGCACAATCACGGGGTGCTCAGCGCGCGCACAATATCATGCATGATGTTGAATTTAATTATTAATTCAGTGGCGCGGCGCTGGTCCCTGTGCCGGTTGGCAAAGGTGCCGCCGCGGCTGTCTGCACATCGGAACCATGCCCCGCGCCCGCCGTTGTCTGGCCATGCGTCCTTATTCAACGGGGCGTGCTGATCCATGACGCTCCATGAAAGGTTTGCACATGACCAATGCCAAACAGATACTGACGACAACTGCGCTTGCCCTGCTGCTGGGCACCACCGGTGCGTTCGCACAAGGCGTGCTGA
>JAYSSN010000165.1:0-11063 GCA_043720555.1 Rhodobacterales bacterium
GCAAAGGCCCCGCTCGAAAGACCGGGGCCGAGGCCTTGTGCGAATAGCTTTGATCACTGCAAAGGGCGGAAAGCAGACCTTCTCATCCGTCAGATTGAACGGCGGCTATGAACCCAGTCCAAGTTCTGATCTCATTGAGATCGCCTCAGCGGTCCGATACTACTCCTCTAATCTCAACCCGAACCGGAACTCCCGGCCGACTAGGGGCGATGCGCCACAGGTTGAACCAATCGCCGGAAACTGATCGGACTCGGCCCTGACCACCATCTCCCCCAGCCCGGGAACAGTGAGGTAAACGATGGTATCCGCCCCCAGCCGTTCGACATGCCGCACAATCCCAGTCCAACGTGGAGCATCGGTTGTCAGACGCAAATGCTCGGGACGAATGCCGTACGTCGAGCAGTCCTCGCCCGCCGCCGCACCGGGGTAGAGGTTCATCTTCGGGCTGCCGATAAAACCCGCGACGAATGGCGAGACCGGGGCGTTGTAGAGATCCATGGGCGAGCCCACCTGTTCGATCCGCCCGCCGTTCAGCACGACGATCTTGTCGGCCATGGTCATGGCTTCGACCTGATCATGGGTAACGTAGATCATCGTTGCCCCTAAGTTACGGTGCAGGTCGGAAAGCTCGATCCGCATCTGGGCGCGGAGCGCGGCGTCGAGGTTTGAAAGCGGTTCGTCGAACAGGAACACCTTTGGGTCGCGCACGATTGCCCGGCCGATGGCAACTCGCTGCCGTTGCCCGCCGGACAGCGCCTTTGGTTTGCGGTCCAGTAGTGTGGTCAGTTGCAGCGCATCGGCTGCCGCCTCAACCTTCGCTTTGATTTCGGCCTTCGGCAGCTTGGCCAGCGACAGGCCAAAGCCGATATTGTCGCGCACGCTGAGGTGCGGATAAAGCGCATAGCTTTGGAACACCATCGCGATGCCGCGGGCCGAGGGTTCGGCGTTGGTCACATCTTTGCCGCCGATCTCGATGATGCCCGAAGTTGCCTCCTCCAGCCCCGAAATAAGCCGCAAGAGCGTGGATTTTCCGCAGCCTGATGGACCTACAAAAACGCAGAACGCACCCGGTTCAATAGTCAGGTCGATGCCCTTGATCACCTCCACTGCGCCGAAGCTTTTGCGAATGTCCCTCAGGTTGACGGAAGCGGTTGAAACGGGGGTCATGGTTTACCCTTTCACGCCCCCGGCGGTCATGCCGGCGACGATCTGACGATTGAAGAAAATGAACACGAACAGCGGGGGAATAGTGACGAGCAGAATGTTCATGAACAGAAGGTTGTACTGGCTTTGAAACTGGCTTTGAAAGTTGAAAAGAGTCAGCTGCACGGTGACGTTTTCCTTACCGGGCAGGTAATACAGCGGGTTGGTGAAATCGTTGAAGATGGCGATGGATTGCACCACGATCAGCGTGACAGTGACGGGTTTCAGTAAGGGCAGCACGACCTTGAAGAAAATCTGCCAGGGGCGCGCACCATCAATGATGGCAGCCTCGTCCAGATCACGCGGGATGGTACCAATGAAACTGCGATACAGTAGCACGGAAAACGCGAGACCATAGGCGACCTGTATCAGGATCATGCCGTGGATCGTCTTGAACAGCCCAAGGCCCTGCAAGACCCAGATCGTTGGCACAACGGCTGGCGGCACCATCAGCCCGATCAGGGCAAAAGCATAGATCACCTTGTTCCACCCCGACGGGCGGCGCTGCAGCACGTAACCCACCATGGCGCCAAAAATCACCAGCAAGGTAACGGAGGCAACCGTGATGAGGGTTGAGTTGAAATAGGCAAGCAGCAGCATGTAGTTGCGGGTTTGAACCACCTCGACCAGATTGGCCCACAGGTGCCATTCTGACGGCCAGTTGAACAGGAAAAGGGCGGCCTCCTGTTTGGTTTTGACTGACATCAGGAAGATGTAAACAAACGGGAGAATGAAGATGAAGCTGGCAAGGGCGAGGGCGATCAGCCCGATGTTGCGCTGACGGGTAGCATAGATGCGGCTGGTCACAGGTTCACCTCGCGTTTGTTGAACCACCATGTCAGCGGCAGGATGATAATGGCGATCAGCACGAACAGGATCACGTTTCCAGCCGTGGCCAGGCCGTAAAATCCGGCCTGATACTGTTTGTAGATCACTGATGCCAGCACGTCAGACGCAAAGCCGGGGCCGCCGCGTGTGGTGGCCCAGATTATGTCGAATGACCGCAATCCACCGATCAATGACAGGGTGGCAACGGTAACGGTGGCGGGGCGCACAAGCGGCACGGTGATGCGCCAGAACTGCTGCATCCGGGTGGCACCATCAATGCGGCTGGCCTCATAATACTCGGGCGATATGGCGGCCAGACCGGCGATATAGATCAGCGTGGCAAGGCCCACACCTTTCCAGATGTCGATAAAGGCCACGGAATACAAGGCAAGGCCGGGGTCAGACAGCCATGAAGGGCCATCTATGCCGACGGTGGCAAGGGCAAGGTTGATCACGCCGCGCGTGGGGTGCATCAGGGCGGCAAAGGTGATGCCGATGCCGATGGTAGACACCAGTACCGGAAAGAACACGACAGACCGCAGAAAGCCCTGCATCCAGATGCCGCTGGTAAGCAGCACGGCGAGCAGCAGGCCCAGCACGGTCTTGGCCCCGGACGTGACAAAGGCATAGATCAGCGTGTTGATCAGGCCCTGGATAAGAAAGGGTTCTTTGAAAAACTGCTGATAGTTTTCCAGCCCGATGAATTCGGCGTCAAACAGATCCCACCGGGTCAGGCTGAACCACAGGCTGGCGATCGTTGGCACCAGAAACAGGGTGACAAAGATCACCGCGGCGGGCAGCACGAACCAGTAGGGATAGGGAGAGGGGCGTCGGGTTGCCATGCGTGGCCTCGCGCGGGGTCAGATCACAACAGGGTTGCCCCTGCCCGGACGTGCCGGGCAAGGGCCTGAGCTGGCAGGAGGACTACCAGTTCGGCAAGCCAAGCTGCTTGGCCTGCTTTTCCACATCCTGATCATACAGGGCGGCGGCATCGGCTGCCGGGCGGATACCACTGCCCACCTCAACCGTAATCTGCTCCAGCGCCGGGCCTTTGATCGGCGACAGGAATTCCAGCGCAGGCGCGGTCATGCCTTCGGTCTGGAAATAGGGCAACATGTCGGCCACGGCAGGCGGCACATCTGCGGGCAATGCGCAATCCTTGATCAGGTAAGGGCCTGATGCACCCACAGCATTGATCATGATCTGGCACCCTTCAACAGAGGCGACAAAGTTCATGAATTCGACTGCCTCGTCGATGTTTTCGCTTTTCTGTGACACGTAAAGCCCTGCAGGCATCCAGACGGTCAGGCCGTTCTGGGCGGCATCATCGCCGGGCTGCGCGAAGAACCCCAAATCATCCAGATTGTCGGGGTAATTCAGTTTGACGTTGCCGATGCCGAAGGTCAGCATCGGGTAATGCGCACCTTCGCCGGTGGCGACCATGCGCATCCCTTCGTCAAAGGTGGCAACGCCAAAATCCTCATTCATGATCCCTGCTTTGAACACCTCTTCCAGCCGCGCGAACCCGGCCATTGCCGCAGGCGTGGTGGCGTATTTCGCGGCATTTGCGGTGTAGTCGGCAGCAAAGGTGGGTGCTGCGGTCTGGACGTTGTAGAAATCAGCCAGCACGAACAACTGGCTTGTCCAAGTATCCTTGTAAGTCTGGATCAGGGCAACTTTGCCAGCCTCTTTGATCTTCGCGTTGTTGGCCATGAATTCGGCCCAGGTCTTGGGAATGGACAGGCCCAGTTCAGCATAGATGGGCCGGTTGTAAAAGATACCGCCGCCCATGGCCGCACCAAAGGGCACACCGCGCACGGTGCCGTCGGGCGCTGTTACCACCTGTTTGAAGCTGTCCAGCACATTGGCCATGCCAGCGATGCCCGATAGATCGGCCATCGAGTCCTGCGGTTTCAGGGCCTGAAACAGCGAACCAGAGTTGTAGTTGAAAATATCGGCCATCTCGCCAGTCGCGATGCGCGTTTTAACGATGTTGTCGCCGTCTGCACCACCAAGACGCTGTTCGATGTCGAACGTCACATCGGGATTGGCCGCCGTGTAGGCCGCCGTCAGCGCATCCATGGACGCGATGGTTTCGGGGTTGTTGTCTATCAGCACGCTCAGCGTGACTTCTGCATGCGCCAAGCCCGCTGTCAGAGCAATCGCGGTGGCCAGAACCGCGCTGTATCTCAAGGTCTTCATTTTGTCTCCTCCCAGAGTTGTCGTTAGAGTTTCAAGTCATAGGTGATCACATGCGAACCGGCGCCGATGGGTGTCCCTTCTTCGGGGACCAAGACGTTCTGGCCGTCGATGCGCAGGTTCAGTCGGGTGTCGCGAGCCTTGAGCCGACCGGTACAACCTTCAGGCAAGGTGATGGTGTAGGTCACGGACTGACCATCCAGCATCCATCCCGCCTCGATCCGGCCATGGCGGCAGTCGTGCCAAGCCTGCACCGGCGACAGAGCAGGCAGGATCAGCGGGTCGAGCGTCACTTCGGCAAAACCGGGCCGCTCCGCGACTGGTGCGACGCCCGCTACTCCCTCAAACAGCCACTGGCAGACTGCGCCATAGGCATAGTGGTTATAGCTGTTCATGTCTGGTTCGTAGATCGTGCCGTCCTCCCCAAGCGCATCCCAGCGTTCCCAGATGCTGGTCGCTCCCCGGTCCACTTGATAGAGCCAGCCCGGGACCTTGCGGTTGAGGAAGATCTTCTCCGTCAGATCTGCCATCCCGTGCATCGTTAGCGCCGGCAATATCGCCGGGGTGCCGATGAAGCCGGTACCGATAAGCCCGTCGGCATCTTCGACCACGCGGCGGAAATAGGCTTTTCCTGCGTCGTAATGCTCAGGCGGCACCAGACCATAAAGGAAGGCAAGGCTCCAAGAAGTCTGGTCATTGTGGGCGATACGGCCCGAGGGCGAGAAGAATTCATGCTTGAAGGCAGCCCGGATCGCCTCGGCCCGCTCGCGCAGTGCGGCCGCCAGCGGATCACCGATCAGCCCAGCGATCTTCGCGGCCAGGTCGGTCGAGATGAAATGGTAGATCGTGGCCGCGCAATCGTCGGCAATGGTCGGCCTTGGTTTTCGGTTGTCGCCGACCGGCTGGATCCAGTCGCCGAAGGTAAAGCCATGCGCGCCCCACTCCGCCGGTGGTCGCACGATAGGGCCGTTCGAGACGCCCCAGACATAGTCCAGCCACTTTACCATCGCCGGAAAGTTTTCTTTGAGCACGTCGGTATCGCCGTAATGCAGGTAAAGCTGCCACGGAATAATCACGATCGCATCGCCCCAGCCTGTGGACCCAGCCCAGTCCCCCCGCCCCTCGATGGGGTGCAGCCGCGTCGGGTCGGGTGAAAAATGCGGTACCGCGCCATTCGGGCGCTGGTCGTGGCGTACGTCTCGAAGGTACTTCTTCAGAAAATCTTCGCAATCCGCCAGCCAGCACGCTGTTGCTGCAAAGACCTGTGCATCCCCGGTCCACCCGAGGCGTTCGTCGCGCTGCGGGCAATCGGTTGGAATCTCGATAAAGTTCGACCGCTGCGACCAGATGGTGTTCAGAACAAGCCGGTTTACCGAAGGCTCGCCACAGGTGAAGCCGCCAGTCTGGACGGGAACCGAAGTAACAGGGATCTGATGGATCGATGTGAGTGTTGCGCCGCCGGTCAGCGAGACGCGGGCATAGCGGAAGCCGAAGAACGTGAACATCGGTGCGTAAATTTCCACTCCGTCGCCTTTCAGCGTGTAATGCTGTTCGGCGCGGGCGGAGCGGAAGTTGCGGTTGTCGAAGGCGCGGTCCGGGCCGAGGACTTCGGAAAACTCTACCCGCACCTGCGTCCCTGCCGCGCCTTGCACCGCGATCCGCACATATGCGCCGCAATTCTGGCCAAAATCGTGGACCGTGGCCGTGCCGTCCGCCCAACTTTCCAGCGCTTCCACCGGGGCCATTTCCTTGACGGTCCCGGATTCCTGCGGAACCAGCAGACTGCGATCGAAGGGCAGCACCTTCACCCCATGCGTATCAGCAATCGCGATGCGCGCGTCGTAATCCTCGCCATGGTAAATGCCGTTGCCGGTGATCGGCGTCAAACCCGACCGCCAGCTGGCGTCGGTTTTCAGGATCGTCCGCCCGCCCGCCACCAACTGCGCAAAAGCACCGATCTGGTCGCCCCAGGTGTTGGGGATTGGGTTCAACGCCCACAGCAAGCGCGAGCGATACCAACCGTCGCCCAGCCAGATCTCCAACCGGTTCTGCCCGGGTTTCAAAAGTGCTGTTACGTCATAGGTCTGATAGGCGATCCGGTCGTCATAACAGGTCCAGCCGGGGGTCAGAAGATCGTTCCCCACCCGCACGCCGTTCAGGAAGGCACGATAAAGTCCCTGCGCCGAAAGATGCAGAATGCTGCCCGCCTCGACTTGCGCCAGATCGAACTCCGTCGCCACAAAGGACCCTGGCCCGCCGGTGCCTGCATCACAACCAGGTGCGATCATTTCGGCCAAGAAACCATTTCCGGACAAAACGTTATCGCTTGCAGGCATGGCCCGCAATTGCCCCTCAATGCCCATTCCGTCATCCTCCCTGCGGTGTCGAATCAGGTCTCCTCCCGTTTCGTGCACCGTTCTACGTAAATCATTCTACAATCCGGTTTGCCATGCAACCGTTTTTTGCTACAGTTGCGCCGACAGGGGGGCGTCAATGGCCGATGGCAGAACAGAGGAGACTGCGGGCCGAGTGACCATCCGCACCGTGGCTGCAGATGCGCGCGTGTCTGTCGCCGCAGTCTCGAAGGTCATGCGCAACGCCTATGGCGTGTCGGATGCGCTGCGGCTGAAGGTCGAGGCCAGCATCGAGCGGCTGGGATACCGCCCCTCGGTCGCGGCGCGTGGAATGCGGGGGCGGACCTTTACGCTTGGTGTCCTTCTCGTCGGCATCGACAACCCCTTTCTGCCCAGTATCTACGAAGGCATCGAAAAAGTGACCGAAGCAGCGGGCTACAAGATCATGGTCGGCGTCGGTGCTGCCCGTACCCGTACCGAAGTCACTCTGATCGAGCAGATGATCGACAACCGCATGGACGGCCTCGTCCTCATCGCCAGCCAGATCGCTGGCGAGACGTTGGAGCACTATGCCCGCCAGATCCCCATCGTTGTCGTTGGCCACCACGAACCCGGCGCGCAAGGCTATGACACGATCAACAATGATGACCAAATGGGCGCTCGGTTGGCCGTTCAAGCTTTCCTTGACCACGGCTACCGCGACATCGCTTTCCTAACGCAGTCCGACCAAGAGAACCATCAAGCCGATGTAGCCCCCCAACGCGAGATCGGCTACCGCGCCGCAATGACGACGGCGGGCTTTGAGGACTATGTCCGCGTCCTCGCCTTGCCACAACACGGCGCACCCCGCGACCACCAGATCCGCCAGATCCTCACCGCCCCCGATCGTCCCCGCGCGATCATGTGCTGGTCGGACCTCGACGCGATCCCGCTTCTGGGTGCGGCGCACCGGCTGGGCGTCCGGGTACCGGCGGATCTTGCGCTGATTGGTTACGACAATTCGACTGTGGCCGGGCTGTCGATGGTCAACCTCGCATCAATCGACCAAGACGGCCCGCGCCTCGGCCAACTGGCGGCCGAGGCGCTATTCAGCCGGATCAATGGTCGCCGCACCGCCGAACACATCACGATCGACCCAATCCTGATCGTCCGCGATAGTATCTGAGGGAGCAATGAAATTGGTGAGGTTCGCCGTCCATTCGAGGCATCTGGTGTCGAGATCATTTGGGGATCGAGTTCCAGAATAATCGTCCCAGCACAATAACGCCGATCATGCGGATGCATTGGCACAGTGACGCCATCTGCCTGATCTCAGCAGAGCGTCCTGTCTACTGCAGTGCGGTTGCGCGCCTGTAGGCGACCGGCAAACCCGCCTAGGTTGTGAACGCGCATCTTTCTGTTACACGCCTGATACCTTGCGACAGGCTTTCCTCGCGTTTCCAAATGCAGGAGCGGAGAGCGATCAATCGCAGTATTTCTCGCTAACGGCCGCTTTGGGCTGATTGTGTTGAAAAACTCGACCGTGCTGCCGCGCGCAGTTTTCGGTTTCTGAGGCGCGCGCGTCGGCGTCATGCCACCTTGGGCCGAGCTGCGACCAGTTTTGCGAGTTTGCGGAGGTTCTGCGCGGTTGCGGCGAGATGGAATTCGTCTTTTGCTCCGTTCGGGCCGCGCAGTCTCAAGCGGCTGAGGCCCAGAATGCGCTTGAGGTGGGCGAATAACATTTCGACCTTCTTCCTACGGCGACTACTCTCGAGGAAGGAAACCAGGCCTGCATGCAGCGTTTCCAGCCCAGTATTGCGCACGCACATCATGGCCATAAGTTTGGCCAGGCTGGCAGCGATCCGCTCTTTGTCTTCTCGTTTCATGGGAAGAGGTTAAATATATTTAGGCATCAAAACCATAAACTTTCGGACCTGGTCCCGACAAAGGCTGGCGCAAATTCTGCCCACTCGAAATCAACAAGCGCAGAACCCATCGACCGACATCTCGGCCCGAATGTCAGCAACGAGCGAGCCATTTACTTCTGCATGGGGGTCCTCGCATTCCACACCCCACTTCGAGCTTCGCAAGCGGGGCCGGACAGGCTAACCTTGCGTTTGGGGCGCAAATTTTTGCCATTGCTATAAAAGGCTGGCAAGCCGTGCAGGCTACCTGTTCTTCGGCTCGTTTGAGAAATTCAACGCAGAAAGTATGTCTTTTGATCAAGTTCCTGCACTCTTCCGACTTGCATCTGGGCAAACCCTTTGGCCGCTTTCCCGAAGATGTAAGGGTTCGCTTGCGGCAGGCACGGGCGGAAAGCTTGCCGACGCTTGCGGGCTTGGCGCGCGAAGCCGGCGCCAGCCATATCCTGCTCGCGGGCGACACCTTTGATCAGATGACGCCCTCCCCAACCGTCATCCGTCAGACGATGAACGCCATGCGCGCGGCAGAGAATGTGATCTGGGTTCTCATGCCAGGCAACCACGACCATGCAAGTGCTACAGAATTATGGCGACAGGTGGGGCGGGACGCGCCCACCAATGTCACGGTACTACTTACCCCCGAGCCCTATGCGCTGGCAGATGGAGCAGTTCTACTTCCAGCACCCCCAAGCGAACGGCATCCGGGTCGCGATCTGACCGACTGGTTCGACCGCGCCGAAACTGGGGAGGCTTTGCGCGTCGGGCTGGCGCATGGGTCGGTCACCGATTTTGACAGCAGTGAAGATGGCGGGTCTTCTATCATCGCGATTGACCGCGCCCGCCGAGCCGGGCTGGCCTATCTAGGCTTGGGCGATTGGCACGGGCAAATGCAGATCGGCGCAGAGACTTGGTACTCCGGCGCGCCCGAAGCGGATGGCTTCAAGCACGCGGCAATTCCGGCAGCGCTTCTGGTCGAGATTGCGGGGGTTGGGGCGCCTGCAAAGGTCACTTCGTTGCCCACTGGCAGCTTGACATGGCAGCGCGCCCAACTGGACCTGACCGAGGGCGACGACGTGACGGAAGCGCATGAGCGCGGCTTGCCCGCCTTGTCCCGCCGCCCGTTGACGCTGTTTGATCTGCACGTCACAGGCCGCGCTCATGCCCTTGCTCGCGTGGCGCTGGAACGAGCAGCCCAGAATGCCGCACCAGACTTCCTCTGGCACCGGTCTGATTTCAACGCTCTGGGCATGGTACATGACACCGCCGATCTGGATGCAATCGACCATCAGGGGGCGTTGCGCGCCGCAGCCGAAGCGCTCGCCCGCGATGCTGCAGATCTGCACCTTTCGCCGGATGCTCGGGCGACAGCAGAAGCTGCGCTCTCCCATCTGTTCAGCTATGCACTGGAGGCTTGAATGAGGCTTCAGGCCCTACATTTGACAAACGTGCGCAAATTTACCGGCAAGCGCGCCTCGATCACCGGCATTGGCCGCGGCATCACGGTGGTGTCTGAGGCCAACGAATTCGGCAAATCCACTTTTTTCGATGCCGTCCATACGTTGTTCTTCGAAAAGTACGGATCCAGCGCCAAGCCGGTGAAGTCGCTCCAACCCTATGCCGGGGGCTCTGTCGAAGTGGCGGCAGAGATTGAAACCGATCAGGGCGCCTTTCTGGTCGAAAAGCGGTTCCTCTCGCGCAAGATGGCCCGGATTGTACGCCTGTCCGACAAAACGATCGTGGCGCAAGATGACGAGGCCGAACGCTGGATCACAACACTTTTGGGTGCTGCGGGGGATGGGCCCGCCGGGCTGTTGTGGGTGCGGCAGGGTCTGTTTGGGCTTGAACCGGAAGGCTCAAAAGAGAAGTCCCATCTGACCGAAACTCGGCGCGATCTTCTCTCCTCCGTGGCCGGAGAGATTGATGCGATGACCGGCGGCCGGCGGATGGACCGTGTGATGCGCCGCCTGACCGAGGATTTGGCCGAGATTGCCACGAAAACCGGCCGTAAATCCGGGGCTTGGAAGGCTGCCTCCGATGAGGTGGAGGCATTGGCGGCTGAACTTGCTAAACTCACAGCGCAGGTCGAAACTCTCGAAGGCGCTCTTGCTGGCCGAAAAGCAGACGAGGCACTGCTGGCGCGTCTGGATGATCCAGCCGCCAAGGCCCGGCGCGAAGAGGCACTTCTGGCAGCGCAAGCTGCCTTGGATGCGGCACGCGCCTACGCGGGTCTGGTGACTGCTACGCGGCAGGAGCGTGACATTGCGGCCCTGCATGCAAAGGGCGCCAAATCAGATCTCGACACTTTTCTGGCGGCCATCGCCGCGCTGACCTCTGCCACCACGAAAGCGCAAAGCACCAAGACCAAGGCTGAAGAGGCGGAAACTGAGGCCAAAGCCCTGAAAACCGGTCTCGATACCGCGAGGGGCGCAGACGCCGCCGCGCGCACGGCTTTGGCAAATGCGCGCACTGCACTCGATGCCGCGCGCCATCAGGTAGACGCACGAAAAGCGCAGGCCGAAGCCGCCCAATTGACCGTCCGCATCGGCAAGGCCGAGGCGGCGCAGAGCGACCGGGACAG
>JAYSSN010000166.1:0-1714 GCA_043720555.1 Rhodobacterales bacterium
GAGGTTCGACAACGGCTCGTCGAACAGAAACACCTGCGGGTCGCGCACGATCGCGCGGCCCATCGCCACCCGTTGCCGCTGCCCGCCCGACAAGGCGCGCGGATAGCGCCCGAGGTAGGGCGTCAACCCCAGAATGCCGGCGGCGCGCTCGACGCGGCGGTCGATCTCGGCCCGGTCCATGCCGCGCATCTTCAGCGCGAAGCCCATGTTCGCGGCCACCGTCTTGTGCGGATAAAGCGCATAGTTCTGGAACACCATCGCGATGTCGCGCTCCGACGGAGGCAGGTTGTTGACCCGACGCTCGCCGATGCGGATATCGCCGCTGGACACCTCCTCCAGCCCGGCGATCATCCGCAGGAGGGTGGACTTGCCGCAGCCGGACGGGCCGACCAGCACCACGAATTCGCCGTCGGCGATGTCAAGATCGAGCCCGTGGATGACCTGCATTCCGCCATAGAATTTCTTCAGATCGCGGATCGTCACTATGGCCATCGGCCCTGTCCCCCGGTTTGAAGAAAGGCTAGCCGCCCGCTGCCATGCTGTCCACCGGCTGATCAGGCTAACATGTTAGAATCTTGACAGGTCCGCCCACCCTTGCGAAGCTTGGCCCCGAGGAAGGCTGCCGTTCGGGGAGGGGAGGCCCCGGAGCCATACCCTTGCCAGACGCATGCCAGACGCATGCCATCTGCCGCGCAGCCGCCCTGATGCCGAACGCAACACGCATTGCCTCGCAGGCACCCGCCTGGGACGGGGCGCCCATTGGGAGGATTGATCGTGAAGGTTGAGATTTACCAGGCCATGCTGCGCTCACGGATGAGCCGCCGACGCATGCTGCAGGGCGCGACCGCCCTGTCGGCGATGGCCGCCCTGCCCCTGGGCACGCGTCCGGCCATGGCGCAGGACAATATCCGCGCCGAAATCCTCAAGATCCCCGGCGTGGGCATGGGCAGCCCGACCGACGCCGACTGGCAGAAGGTTGGCGAGCTGTGCCTTGCCGCGACCAAGGCCAGCGTGACCGAAGGCGAATTCGCCGGGGTCGAGCTGACCTTCATGGGTCTGAACAACCAGAACCTGCACAACCTCCTGTTCCGGGGCTTTCTGAAACCGTGGGAGACCTACACCGGCGCGAAGATCAACTGGATCGACCTGGCGCAGGCTGACTACAACCCGCGCCTGCAACAGGCCATAGCCACCGGCACCGTGGACTTCGACATCGTCGAGATGGGTGCCCCCTTCGAGGGTGAGACGGCAGGCAAGGGCTTGCTCGACGAGATGCCCGACTGGGTGAAGACCCAGATCGAGGCCGATGACCTCGTGGGCTACCTCCAACCCCCGGTCGGCACCTGGGACGGCAAGACCTACCGCATCACCATCGACGGCGACTGCCATACCTTCGCCTACCGCAAGGACTATTTCGGCGAGGGCGGCATCGGCGGGGCCGAAGTGCCGAAGACCTGGCAGCAGGTCAATCAGGTCACCAAGGATCTGGTCGGCAAGACCGATCCGCTGACCGGCCTTGCCGCGCACGGTTATCTCGACCCGCTGAAGGGCTGGGGCGGTTTCGGCTTCTACTTCCTCGAAAACCGTGCGGCGGCCTATGCCAAGCACCCCTCCGACCCGGCCTGGCTGTTCGATCCCGACACGATGAAACCGCGTGTCAACAATCCCGGCTGGGTGCAGGCCATCCAGGACGTGCTCGACCTGATCGCCGCCG
>JAYSSN010000167.1:0-11011 GCA_043720555.1 Rhodobacterales bacterium
GTCAGCACCCGCGCGCCCATGTCGGTGACGATGTCCACCGCCCGCTCCACCAGCTGCGCGTTGGTCGCGAGCACCCCCTTCTCCAGCCACAGGTTGTCCTCCAGCCCGACCCGCACGTTGCCCCCGGCCAGAACACTCGCCGCCACATAGGGCATCTGATGGCGCCCGATGGCAAACGCGCTCCAGAACCAGTCGGCAGGCACATTGTTCACCATGGCCAGGAACGTGTTCAGATCATCCGGCGCCCCCCACGGCACCCCCATGCACAACTGCACCAGCACCGGCGCGGGGATCGCGCCTTCGCGCACCAGTTCCTTGGCCAGCCACAAATGCCCGGTATCGAACGCCTCGATCTCGATCCGTACACCCGCCGCCGTCATCCGACGCGCCATGTCGCGCAGCAGGCCGGGCGTGTTGACCATCACATAGTCGGCCTCGTTGAAATTCATCGTCCCGCAGTCGAGCGTGCATATCTCGGGCCGGCACGCCACCACATGCGCCACCCGCTCGGTCGCGCCCGCCATGTCGGATCGCGGCCCCATCCGGTCCATCGCCTCGGACCCCTCGAAATAGATGTCGCCGCCCATCCCCGCCGTCAGGTTCAAGACCACGTCCGTGGCGCTGTCGCGGATCCGCTCCGTGACCTCACGGTACAGCGCCAGATCGCGGCTTGGCTTGCCCGTTTCGGGGTCGCGCACATGGCAATGCACCACCGCCGCCCCCGCCTTGGCCGCCGCAATTGCACTGTCGGCAATCTGGGCGGGGCTGCGGGGCACATGTGGGCTGCGGTCCTGCGTGCCACCCGACCCGGTCACGGCACAGGTGATGAAAATCTCACGATTCATGGCAAGCGGCATATGTCTCTCCCGTTTGCGGCCACAGTAACGGGGTTGCGCCACCATGATTGACGATTTACGAATGAAACATGGCACAAACCGCAACCATCTTCGCCCCTTCGCCTGATCCGCTGACCCTCGCGGTCCTGGTCCTGCCACAGGCCTCGATCCTCGAGGTAGCGTGTGTCCTCGATCCGCTGCGCTCGGCCAACCGCCACCTCGGTCATGATGCCTACCGCTGGCAGATCGTCTCACCTGATGGCACGCCCATCCCGCTGACCTGCGGCATTGAACTGCCCGCCGCGGCCCCGGTGGCACACGCCAAGGGCGACGCGCTCATCGTCATCGCAGGGTTTGGTCAGGCCGAGGTGGCAACCCGGCAGCTCATCCGCCAGATTGCCCGCCTCGCCCCCCGTTTCCGCAATCTTGGCGCCATCGACGCGGGCCCCTGGGTGCTCGCCCGCGCAGGATTGCTCGCGGGGTACAAAGCCACCGTGCATTGGGAGGATCTGGAGGATCTCAGCCACGCCCATCCCGACATCGACGTTCTGGCCGACCGCTATGTCATCGACCGCACCCGCTTTACCGCAGGCGGTGCTGCCCCCGCCGCCGACCTGATGCTGCACCTGATTGCAGCCCGCCACGGCGCGCCACTCGCCCGTCAGGTCGCGGCCTCCTTCATCACCACCGTCCGGCCCGCGTCCGAACCGCAGATCGCCCCCGCGGCGCCTGACCACAGGCTCGACCCCCGCGTGGCGCAAGCCATCGCAAGGATGGAGGCACGCATCGACGCCCCCGAACCCATCGCCCAGATCGCGCAGGCCGTCGGCCTGTCGCCCCGCCACCTCGAGTCCCTGTTCCGTCAAAGCCTCGGCCTCACGCCCGGTGCCTATGCCCTGCGCCAGCGCCTCGCCGCCGCCCGTCGCATGATTACCGACACCCGACATCCGCTTGCGGATGTTGCCCTGCGCACCGGCTTCTCCTCTCCCAGCACACTTTCGCGCGCCTTTCGCGGCCATTTTGGACAAGCCCCCAGCAGCCTGCGCCGCTAACCCCATTTTCTGTCGATAAATATCCCGGGGGGAGAGGCGCGCCAGCGCCTCGGGGGGCCGGCCCCCACTATCACCCAAGATGTCAGAATTGCTGAAAACCCCATATTTTTTTACATAACCATTTGACAATAATTGAAAAAATAAAATAATCAGTCAATGACTTCCCGCGTCACCCAGCCTCGAGCAACCCCCGCCCCTTCAGCAACGCCGCTACCCCCGGCATCGCCCCCCGGAACCGCATGTACAGCACATCTGCCTCCTCCGACCCGCCCGCCGACAGGATGTATTCCTCCAGCCGGGCCGCCACCTCGGCATCAAACGGATCTCCCGCCTCCTCAAAGGCTGCGAACGCGTCCGCGTCCATCACTTCCGACCACATGTAGGAATAATACCCCGACGAATACCCGTCGCCCGAAAACACATGCGCGAAATGCGGCGTCCCGTGCCGCATCCCGATCGCCCGTGGCATCCCCAGCCCCGCCAGCACTGCCGCCTGCGCTGCCATCGGGTCCGCCGGTGCCGCCCCCTCATGAAATGCCAGATCGACCAGCGCCGAGGCCACGAATTCCACGGTCGCAAAGCCCTGGTCATACGTTCCTGCCGCCAGCAACCGCTCCCGCATATCCGCTGGCATCGCCTGCCCCGTCGCATGGTGGCGCGCGTGCTTTTCCAACACCTCCGGCACCTCAAGCCAGTGTTCATAAAGCTGCGACGGCAGTTCCACAAAGTCCCGTGCCACCGCGGTGCCGGCAATGAAGCCATGGGTCACATCCGACAGCATCTGATGCAGCGCATGACCGAACTCATGAAACAATGTCCGCGCGTCGTCGAAGGACAGCAGTGCAGGTTCGCCCTTGGCAAAGTTGCACACGTTCACCACAATCGGGCGCACATCGCCGCCCAGCTTCTTTTGCGACCGCATCGCTGAACACCACGCTCCAGACCGTTTGGATGCCCGCGCAAAGTAATCGCCGATGAACACCGCCACATGGGCGCCCTTGCGCGTCACCTCCCAGGCCCGCGCATCCGGGTGGTACAAATTCACGTCCAGTTTCCGAAACTCCAGCCCGAAGAGGCGGTTCGCACAATCAAACTGCGCGCCGAGCATCGCCTCCAGCGACAGGTAGGGCTTCAGCGCCGCCTCATCCAGATCATGCTCCGTGCGGCGGCGCTTTTCCGAATAGTAACGCCAGTCCCAGGGCTCCAGATCGCCATTCACCCCGTCCTCCGCCATCATCGCGGCCAACACCGCCGCATCCGCCTCCGCGCGCCGCTTGGCCGGTGCCCAGACCTGCATCAGCAAATTGCGCACCGCCCCCGGCGTCCTGGCCATCTCCGGCTCCAGCTTGAAATCGGCAAAACTCGTGTACCCCAGCAGCGTCGCCCGCTCTTGCCGCAAGGCCAGCGTTTCTGCGGCCACCCCCCGGTTATCCGTCTCGCCCCCGTTTGCCCCCCGCTGCCCCCAGGCCGCATAGGCAAGGGCGCGCAGATCCCGCCGGGGCGAAAACTGCAGGAACGGCACGATCAGACTGCGGTTCAGCGTCACCACGTGCCCCGCCAGTCCGCGCTCTTCCGCTGCTGCCTGTGCCGATGCCAGCACGAAATCCGGCAACCCCTCCAGACCGTCTGCATCCAGTTCCATGAACCACTCCCGCTCATCCGCCAGCAGGTTCTGGCTGAACGCAGTCCCCAGCACCGCCAGCCGCGATTTTACTGCGGTCAGGCGCGCGGACGCCGCCCCCTCCAACTCCGCCCCGGCCCGCACGAACATGCGCCGGTACAGGGTCAATACGCGCAACTCCTCCGGCCCAAGTGCCAGCTCATCCCGCCGGTCCCACAACGCCTCGATGCGCCGGAACAGCGCCCGGTTGTTCGTCACCTCCGACGAAAATGCACTCAGCTTCGGTGCCAGATCGCGCTGCAGCGCCTCACGCGCATCGGTGCTGTCCGCACCCGCAAGGTTGAAAAATACCCCCGACACCCGGTCCAGATCCGCCTCGGCCAGTTCCAGTCCCGCAATTGTGTTGGCAAAGGTCGGCATTGCCGGATCACCCGCAATCACACTGATATTTGCCCGCGCCGCGTCGAGCGCCGCATCAAACGCAGGTCCGAAATGCGCATCATCAATCGCCGCGAAAGGTGGCAGGCCAAAGGGCGTCTCCCACGGGATCAACAGCGGATTGGTCATGGCGCGGGCTCCTTGGATTGCCTGACCCGAAACCTAGAGCCGACCCACCCAATGGTCCACCCATCGCCTTTCACCTTTGCGCAAATATCCAAAAACATCTGAGCGGGTCCGGGCAACGCCCGGTCGGCGAGGCAAAAAAAAACCTGCGCCGCAGGCACGCAATAAAAAGCCGCGGGGGTGTCGCCAGATCGGCTAGCGGTCGCGCTTACCCCGCAGCCGCACTTCCAGCCGCCGCATCAGCAATGACAACGATATCGTCATCGTCAGATAAATCAGCGCCACCACATTATAGGTCTCGAAATACTGAAAATTTCCGGCCGCAGTCACCTTGCCCAACTGCGCCACATCGCCCACGCCCAGCACCGCCACCAGACTCGAATCCTTCACCATGGCCACAAAGTCATTGCCCAGCGGTGGCAGGATCAACCGGAACGCCTGCGGAAACACGATATGCCGGAATCGCTGCCATCCGCTCAGCCCCAGCGCCTGCGCGGCCTCGATCTGGCCCCTGTCCACTGCCTGCAACCCGGCCCGAAAAATTTCGGCCAGAAACGCCGCATAGGCCATGATCAGCGCCGCAATTGCCCGGTAAAGCAGCGGAAAATCCCTCGTGCGCCACGGGTCCAGACCCATGGGTTCGATCACGCCGTTCACCGCAATCACCAGCGCCGGAGCCGCGACGAATGCCACGTACAGCAGCAGGACCACAATCGGAATGCCCCGCATCACCTCGATGTAGAGCCGCGCCATCTGTCGCAACACGATGAACCGCGACATTCCCGCCAGCGCCAGCAACAGCCCCAGCAGGCATGCGCCCGCATAGGACACCAGCGTCACCATCACCGTCGTGACAATCCCAGCCGACAGCGTCCGCAACACCTGCGCATACAGATCATCCGCCCAGATCTGGTAAAACAGATACCCCCCCACCCCGACAACGAGGAGAAGCCAGTACGGGACATCGCGGTCGGGCTTTGCGTTCGGTGTCATTCGCGTGGTCCCGCCGCTCTGCGCACCAGGGGCGGAATCCCTACTCGCCGAACTTGTAATCGACGAACCACCTCTGGTTCAGCGCATCCAGCGTGCCATCCGCCCTCATCGCCGCAATGGCCGCGTTCACCGGCGCCGCAAGGTCAGATCCCTTGGGGAAGATAAACCCGAAATCCTCGGACGCCAGCGGTTCCCCGATGATCTTCAGCCCGCCGTTCGACGCCGCAACGTAGCCATTTGCAGCCGTCGAATCCGACAGCGTCAGGTCAACATCCCCCACTTTCAACGCCTCCAGCCCCGCGCCGAAGGTTTCAAATTTGATGATGCGGGAGTTTTCCTCGTTTCCGTCAAGGATGTTGTAGACGGCCGCATAAAACGGCGACGTACCGGGTTGGGCCGACACCAGCAACTCGGGGTCCGCCGCAAAGGATGCCGCATCGGTAAACCGCGTCTCATCCCCCCGCACCATCATCAGCATTTCCGACCGCATGTAGGGGTCCGAAAAATCTACCTGCGCCTTGCGTTCGTCCTTGATGGTGATGCCGGTCATGCCGAGGTCATACTGACCCTCCGACACCGCCGGGATCATCGCATCCCAACTTGTGTTCTGATAGCTGACCGTGATGTTCAGCCGCTTTGCGATCTCGGCCATCGCGTCATATTCCCATCCGATTGCCGCCCCGGACGCATCCAGAAACTGCAACGGCGGATAAGCGTTTTCCGTCACAACGACGATCTCGCGTCCGTCAAGATCAGGCATGTCCTGTGCAAAGGCCGCGGGCGACAACGCAATGGCAAGTCCTGCAAGTACAGCAGTCAGTTTCATCATCATCTCCCCCGGATTGGTTTTTCAGCCCAGCCTATGGTGCAGGCGGGGCAGCTGTCCAGTCGCGCGGCACGTCCGCCCCGCAAACCGGGCAATCCGCCCGCGCTTTTACCACGATGCAGCGGGTTTCGGCGTAAAGCGCATCGTGAATGACCAGGCGGCCCTGCAAACCTTCGCCCGCGCCGGTCACATGCTTGACCGCCTCCATGGCCATCATCGCCCCGATCACCCCCGGCAAAGGGGCTGCCACCCCGGCCTCGGCACAGGTCGGGACCAGCCCCGGCGCCGGCCGCACCGGAAAGACGCAGGCATAACAAGGGCCACCGCGCGCCGGATCATAAAGGCCGATCTGACCCTCCCACTGCGTGATCGCCGCCGCGATCAACGGCTTGCCCAACCCCGCAGCCACCCGGTTCGCCATATAGCGCGTGTCGAAATTGTCCGAGCCATCGAGGATCAGGTCGTAGTCGGCAAACAGCCCCGCCGCGATCGCGTCCGTCAGCCGTCGCCGGTAGGGCCGCACCGTGATGAACGGGTTCAGCGCCAGCATCGCGATTTCAGCCGACTGCACCTTGGCCATGCCAATCCGCGCAACGGTATGGATGATCTGCCGCTGCAGGTTGGAGTTATCAACGACATCGTCATCTATCACCCCGATCGTGCCTACCCCTGCGCCGGCCAGATACAGCAGCGCGGGTGAACCCAGCCCCCCCGCCCCGATCACCAGCACCCGCGCGTCCCGCAGCGCCTTTTGCCCCGTTCCGCCAATCTCGCGCAGCATGATATGGCGGGCATACCGGTCGAGCTCGGCCGCGCTGAGCCGCCCCGGCGCGGCCACTGGCGCCTGCACAGAACGGGCGCGCATGCTGGACAGAAACACGCGATATCCGACCACAAGCACCGCCAGAAACCCCAGCGTGATCCAGCCCACGAAATCCCCGCCGACCAGCGGCGGTGGCAGGCTGACAAGCTCCGCAGGATCAAGCGCTTTCTGCGCCCGCCAGATCGGAAATGTCAGCGCCAGCAACGCGGCCCACCACAGCCCCGCCAACCCCCACACTACGCCGCGCGGCAAGGCCATCAGCCGCCACGCGGCAATCACCACGCCAAAGCCGATCAGCCCGATCATCCGCGCCCGGTGGAGCCGAAGCCCCCCGTCCCCCGCGCGGTATCCGACAGCGCATCCACGACCGCAAATCCCGCCTGCACCACCGGGGCCACGATCAGTTGTGCAATCCGCTCGCCATGCTGCACGGTGTATGGCTGTTCCGACAGGTTCACCAACGCCACGCCCAACGGCCCGCGATAGTCGCTGTCAATCGTGCCCGGCGTATTCGGCACCGTGATCCCATGCCTCACCGCCAAGCCCGAACGCGGGCGTATCTGCATCTCGAACCCCACCGGAATTTCGACTCGCAGCCCCGTGGGCACGATGATGCGCTGCATCGGTGCCAGCGTCACCCCCGCCACCCGATCCCCCGGCATCAGGTTTGCCCGGATATCGGCCCCTGCCGCCCCCGGTGTCTCGTAAGATGGCAGGGCCAGGTCACGATCCGCCCACTCTTCCCACAGCACCCGCAAAACCGGGGTCATGCACGCACCCTTTCATCGTTGTCCGAATATCCTCGCCGAAGGCATCCGCACCGACCACCGCCGCAACGCCCGCTCATGCGAGCGCCTCGGCAATCTTCGCGGCCAGTTTGCGTGCCACGACATCCTTGCTCATGCGCGGCCAGACATCGGCCCCGGCATCCGAAATCACCGTCACCGCGTTGTCCGGCCCACCCATGATCCCCGCGGCGGGGGACACATCATTGGCGATGATCCAGTCACAGCCCTTGCGCGCGTGCTTGGCCATGGCATTGGCCAGGACATCGTCGGTTTCGGCGGCAAAACCCACCACCAGTCGCGGGCGGTTCCCGGCTTTGGACACCGTCGCCAGAATATCGGGGTTCTCGGCGAAGGTCAGCGCGGGCATCTTGCCCTTGCCATCCTTCTTGATCTTGCGATCCGTGGCATTGGCCACACGCCAATCCGCAACCGCGGCCACAAACACCGCCGCATCCGCAGGCAGGGCGGCCTGCACCGCATCCAGCATCTGGCGCGCCGTTTCTACCCGCACCACCGTGACACCCGCCGGGGGCGGCACGACCGCAGGCCCGGTCACAAACGTCACACGCGCGCCCAGATCGCGCAGTGCCGCCGCCAGTGCCGCACCCTGCGCACCAGACGACCGGTTGGCAATATAACGCACCGGATCAATCGGTTCATGCGTCGGTCCTGACGTCAGCAGTACATGCTTGCCCGCCAGCGGCCCATTCCCCAGCATCGTTGCGACCGCCGCGACAATCTCCAGCGGTTCCGCCATTCGTCCCGGCCCATATTCACCGCACGCCATGTCGCCCTCGTGCGGCCCGATCAGCACCACCCCATCCGACTGCACCTGCCCCACGTTGCGCTGGGTGGCCGCATGCTGCCACATCCGCACATTCATTGCGGGCGCGGCCAGCACCCGGGTATCGGTAGCCAGCAGCAGCGTCGAGGCCAGATCATCCGCGCGCCCCAGCGCCATCTTGGCCAGCAGATCCGCCGTCGCAGGCGCCACCACAATCAGGTCCGCCACGCGGGACAACTGGATATGGCCCATCTCGGCCTCATCCGTCAGATCGAAAAGATCGGTATAAACCTTTTCCCCCGCCAGTGCCGCAACCGACAACGGGGTGACAAACTCTGTCGCGGCCCGCGTCAGAACCGGGGTCACCGCAGCGCCCCGTTCGCGCAAGCGCCGCACCAGATCCAGCGATTTGTACGCCGAAATGCCACCGCCAATGATAAGAAGTATTCGCTTGCCCGTCAGCATCCACTGCACCCGCCTGCCACTTGTCCGCTTGGTTTAGGCGTCTGGTGCGGCGAACTCAAGGATCACAGGAAATGGTGGACCTCGCGGGTCTGCGTCTCAAGGCTGCGCCGCATCTTCTGGAACGCCGCGGCTTCCAGTTGGCGAACCCGCTCTTTCGACAAGCCCAGCTCTGCCCCCAGCGATTCCAGCGTGCGCGACCCGTCCCGCAACTTGCGTTCGGCCACGATGTAGCGTTCCCGCTGGTTCAGGCTCTGCATCGCCTTGACCAGCCAGTTGCGCAGATGCGCCTGATCGTGCGCACCCGCCACCGCCTCGGCCGCCTGCACCGTGTCGTCTTCCAGCGCGTCGATCCATTCGCGGCCATCGTCGTCGGATGATTGGGTTGCGTTCAGCGAATAATCCGACCCCGAAAGGCGGCCTTCCATCATCTCGACATCCGCCAGCGGCACGCCCACTTCGGATGCCACCATCTGACGCAACTGGTGACTGTCCAGCGCCTCACCGCGCTGCGATGCCTCGCGTTCCAGCTTGGCCTGAACGCGGCGCAGGTTGAAGAACAGGGATTTCTGGCTGCTGGTCGATCCCGTCCGCACCATCGACCAGTTCCGCATCACATAATCCTGAATGCTCGCCTTGATCCACCACACCGCATAGGTTGAAAACCGCACGCCCCGGTCAGGATCGAATTTCTCCGCCGCCTTCATCAAGCCCAGCGACGCCTCCTGAATCAGATCGTTCATGGGCGCGCCATAGCGGCGGAACTTGGCCGCCATCGAAATTGCCAACCGCATGTACGCGGTCACCAGCCGGTGCAACGCCGCCTCGTTCCGCTGGTCGCGCCACGCGTAAGCCAGACGCAGTTCCGTCTCAGCATCCAGCAGTTCCGCCTTCATCGCTTGGCGGGACATCGTTTGATCGTTATATCCGTCGAGCGCCATGTGCTAACCCCCAAGCCAGAAATATGAACGGCATTTCGCCGTTTTGAAATTTTACGAGGGCAACCCTTGACCGGATCAAAAACAAATCTTCCGCCGCTGACAGTGGTGATCGGTGGCGCGCGGTCGGGCAAATCATCCTTTGCCGAACGACTGGTAACCGCCACCGACTGCCCACGCCGCTACATCGCAACTGCCGAAGTCTGGGACGACGAAATGCGCACCCGCATTGCCCGCCACCGCACCGATCGCGGCCCGGACTGGACCACGGTCGAGGTGCCGCGCGATCTGGCCACAGCGCTTGCCGCGGCAGGGGCGAATGATGTGGTGCTGGTCGATTGCGCAACCCTGTGGCTGAGCAATCATCTGCAGGCTGACAGCAATCTCGACGCGGAAAGTGATGCATTGATCGCCGCCCTTGCTGTCTGCCCTGCGCCGGTCGTCATGGTCACTAACGAAGTTGGCTGCGGAATAGTTCCCGATAACGTGCTCGCGCGCACATTTCGCGACGCCCAAGGGCGGTTGAACCAGCGGCTTGCCGCCGCGGCGGGCCTTGTTGTCACCGTCATCGCAGGCCTGCCTCTGGTGCTGAAAGGGCAGTTGCCATGACCCGGTTGTGGTGGGTTCGCCATGGGCCAACGCATCAGACAGCCTTTGTCGGCTGGCGCGATGTGCCTGCTGATCTGTCCGATCACACCCGCCTGGCCCGGCTTTCCGCGCATCTGCCCACGGGCGGGCGCATCGTCTCATCCGACCTGATCCGCGCCTCGGCCACAGCGGACGCGCTTGCCACCGGGCGACACCGCCTGCCCGACGATCCCGCCTTGCGCGAGTTCAATTTCGGCGACTGGGACGGCAAGCACTTTGCCGAAGTCGCCGAATCGCACCCCAACCTCAGTCGCGCTTATTGGGAAAGCCCCGGCGATCATGCCCCGCCGGGCGGTGAAAGCTGGAATACCGTCGCCCGGCGCGTCAATGCCGCCGTCGATGCACTGCTTGCAACCCACCGCGATTGCGACATCATCATCGTCGCCCATATCGGCGTGATCCTGACCCAGGTCCAGCGTGCGCTTGATGTCACCGCCTATCAGGCGCTGGCGCACAAGATCGACAATCTGTCGGTGACCACGCTCGCCCACGATGCCGCCGCGTGGCGCGTTGCGGGGATAAATCACAATCCGTGATGGTCTGGCGCAAGGATCATCGTTTGCCATCTCCCGGCGGCCACGGTTACCCATGGCGCAACAGCACCATGACAGGACAATCCGCATGACCTATTCCCTCATCATCGGCGACCGCGCCTATTCCAGCTGGTCGCTGCGCG
>JAYSSN010000168.1:0-4107 GCA_043720555.1 Rhodobacterales bacterium
GTTGCCCGATGAACGTGGGCGATCTGCTGGGGTCCGGCACGATTTCCGGGCCCCTGCGCGAAAATCGCGGCAGCTTGCTGGAACTGTCATGGGGCGGCACTGAACCCCTGCCCATCACCGGCGGCACCCGCACATTCATCGAAGATGGTGATACCGTCACCCTGCGCGGCCATGCCCAGGGCGTTGGCTACCGCATCGGGTTTGGCGACTGCACCGGGCGCTTGATTCCCGCCCTCAGCAACTGGCCGCGCTGACGCAGCTAGCGCCCCGCCTGCCAGGCGGCCACACTGTCCATTGGATAAAGCAACATCAGCACATTCAGCGCCAGCCCGTCACGGATCAGCCAGATCGTCGTCGCCTCGGCCCCAATGGCCAGCATTACCGTCGCCCAGACCGGCAAGCGCGACGCCAGCACAAAGCCGATCACCATCGCCAGCACGTCAGACACCGTGTTCAGCACAGAATCGCCGTAGTAATCCAACGAGATCGTCACCGCGCGATAGCGTTCGATGATCATGGCCGAGTTTTCCACAATCTCCCAAGCGCATTCGACGACCGTGGCGATCACCAGCCGCCACCCCACCGCAAGCGTCCGCGCCACCAGCCACAACAGCCCGAAGAAGGCAAAGCCGTGAATGACATGCGAGGGTGTGTACCAGTCCGCGATATGCTGCGAATTTTCGGAACTGACAACCACCCCGTGCCATACCTTGATGTAGCCGCAGGTGCAGATCGGCGCGCGTCCGATCCAGAAAAGATACGCGGCAGTCAACCCGATGATTGCGGTTACGCACAGGTAGGACGAAATTCGTTGTGTCATGCACCGCAAGGAATCACGGGTTTTCACGCCCGTCCAGTGAATTGAGCATTCCGCTGGAAAACCCCACCCGCCGGGCGCGGCCAATGCTGGCCACAGTGCCCGTCTGTTGTAGAACCACGCGCAGGGGTGTTGCGCCCCGTAGCGCACAACGAGCCGCATGACCGACCCTGCGCCGCCCGCTCCCCATCGCTTTGGGCCCCCGCGGGGTAAACTGCGATTCCGGCTTTGGGTCAGCCTCTTTGGCCTTGGCCTGATGATGTTTGCCCTCGGCTTTCCCGGAGCCACCGCGCCGGTCGAGGTCGTGGGCCTGCCCACCCTGCTGTTTGGCGACCTGCCGGGGCGTTCAGTCAAACGCCTGATCCGGCGCAAACATACCTTACGGAGCGACGCACACTGCCCCCGCGGCCGGCCCCGCGCAGGCTCAGGGTGCCGACGGATGCAGCGGCACCCGGCCCGTGTCCGTCAGGTGAAACACATCCCGCCCGTCGATTGCCACCGCAGTCATCGGCCCGCCATAAGCCGCCCCGCTGTCGATGTTCAGCCGGTTGCCGTAATGCGTGGGCGCATCCACCACTGTGTGGCCATGAACGATCAGCGCGCCATGACCGGCGGGATCAGTCAGGAACGGCGCGCGGATCCAGCACAGATCATCTTCGGTCTGCTGCTCCATCGGAATACCGGGGCGGATGCCGGCATGGACAAAGACGACCTCACCCCGCCGGTGCCATGTGGGCAGGCCGTCCAAAAACACCTGATGCGCCACTGGCACCACCAACAGCGCATCACGATGTACCTGCGGCACCGGGCGATCCGACGGATTGACAACGCCATAACTGGCCAGCGTAGTGCCGCCCCCAAGGCGCGGATGCAGCCACGACAGATCCCGGCGCAACAGCGGGTCGTGGTGGGTCTCGTCGCCCATGAAGCCCGCGAACATCCTGTCATGGTTGCCCTTCAGCACCACCCAGTCTTCACCGCGCGCGAGGCCCCCGATCAGATAGTCGATCACCCCGCGGCTGTCCGGCCCGCGATCGACAAGGTCGCCCACGTGTATGATCGGGGCCGCACCATGAATCGCCGCATCCTGTGCGATCCGGGCATGCAGCATCTGCAACTTGTCCAGATGTCCATGAATATCGCCAATGGCATAGCTGCGCATCCGGGGTTCCTTCTTTTGGCCATGTGCGCCAATTTCTATCCCGATGTGCAGGCCGGGAACAGACCCGCCGTTTGACCTTTCTGTATCCTCAGGTCTAGGGTTCGTGCAAACGGCATACAAAGGAATACAACCAAGATGGCACAGATTGGTCTGATCGGACTGGGCACAATGGGGGCGGCCCTGGCACTGAACATCGCCGACAAGGGATTTTCCATCGCGGTCTGGAACCGCACCGGCAGCGTGACCACCGACTTTCATGCCACCGCCGGTGCCCTTGCCGCCCGGATCGAGCCGACCCAGACGCTTCAGGCGTTCGTGGCCGCCATCACCCCGCCCCGCGCAATCATCCTGATGGTACCCGCAGGCCCGGTGGTGGATGACCAGATTGCCGCCCTGCGCCCGCTTCTGGGCAAGGACGACCTGATCATCGATGCAGGCAACGCCGAATTCCACGACACCGAACGTCGCGCCAAAGCAGCCGGGGCCGCCGGCACGCCGTTCATCGGCATGGGTGTGTCAGGCGGCGAAGAAGGCGCGCGCCATGGCCCCTCGATCATGGGCGGCGGGCCAAAGGCGGCTTGGGACCGCGTGGCCCCCGTGCTGACCGCAATTGCGGCCACTTACGAAGGCACGCCCTGCGCCACATGGATGGGCGACGGCGGGGCGGGGCATTTCGTCAAAATGGTGCACAACGGCATCGAATACGCCGACATGCAGATGATTGCCGAGGTGTACGGCATCATGCGCGACGGGCTGGGCATGGGGGCAGACACCATCGCCGGGGTGTTTGAGGGCTGGAACACCGGCGTGCTGCGATCCTACCTGATCGAGATTTCGGGCGCAGTGTCCCGCGCGGTCGATCCGGTGACGGGTGGGCCGATGCTGGATGTGATCCTTGATGCCGCCGGCCAAAAGGGCACGGGCCGCTGGACCGCGATCGAGGCGCAGCATCTGGCGTCCCCGGTGCCGGTGATCGAGGCTGCGGTGATGGCGCGGAACGTGTCGTCCCGCGTGTCCGAACGGGGGGCCGGGCAGGCGCGATTTGGCGCGGGGCCGGCGGCAGTGACGGGGATCAATGCCGATGACCTGGCCGCTGCCCTGCTGGCGGGAAAGATCGTATGCTATGCGCAGGGCTTCACCATGCTGGATGCCGCGTCAAAATCGTTTGGCTGGCATATCCCGATGCCCGAGGTGGCAAAGGTCTGGCGCGCGGGCTGCATCATCCGGTCTGACATGCTGAACGATATGGCCACGGCGCTGGCGGAAGATACTGCGCGCAACCTGATCATGGCCCCGGTCTTTGCCGCCCATCTGGAGCGCAGCCACGGCGCGCTGCGCCGGGTGGTCGCCGCCGCCGCACTGCACGGCCATGCCGTGCCCGCACTCGCTGCGGGCCTGGCGTGGTTCGACATGATGCGCACGGCGCGCGGCACCGCGAACATGATCCAGGCCCAACGCGACTTCTTTGGCGCGCATGGCTTTGTGCGGCTGGATGGTGGCACAGGCAAGCACGGGCCATGGGGGGGACACGGGTGATACGCATTTTTTCAGATCAGCTGCTGTGCTTCGACAAATAACGGCAGTCCTGGATATTGACTGCCGTCAGCTGTGCCTTGGACCGGACATCAGCCGTGCTGCAACGTCTCGACGCTGAGCACGGTGGGCAGGTGCCGCGCGATTTCGGTCCAGGTGTCGCCCTCGTCCGCGCTGGCAAAGACCGAGCCGCTGTTGGTGCCAAAGTAAATCCCCGCAGGGGTTGCGCGGTCGGTTGCCATCGCCTGACGCAGGACGGTGAAGAAACAGTTCCGCTCCGGCAGCCCGGCCCGCATCGCCTGCCAGCTGTCGCCCCCGTCGCGCGACCGCCAGACCGCAGGCGATGCATCGGGCGGAAAGCGCCCCGCGCTGTCGCCGTTCAGCGGCAAGGTCCACAGCGTGCCCGGATCATGCGGATGGACGGCGATGGGAAACCCGAAGTTCGACGGCAGGCCTGCCGTGATCTCATGCCAGCTGCGCCCGCCGTCAGGACTGCGAAAAACGCCATGGTGGTTTTGCTGGTACAACAGATCGGCCCCCGCCTGCCCGGCCGTCGCATTCGCGCGTACCATGTTGTGCACGCACAGGCCCACAT
>JAYSSN010000169.1:0-11004 GCA_043720555.1 Rhodobacterales bacterium
TCATCCCAGGTCGGATTGCCCGCGCGGCTATAGCCGTACCCGCCGTTGGCGTGGTTCGGCAAATGAAAGGTCGCCGCCGAAATCAGCGGCGGCGCAATCGGATCACCCTGTTCCAGCCGCCCTTTGCGGTGATGCAACAGGACCGCATAACGCTGCTGAAAATCGTCCATGCCCTGCTCCTGCAATGCCGTCATTGCGACGATGCCCCGCCCGGCGGGCGAAGGCAACCGGCCCTATTCCAGCCGCGACGGAAAGCCCTCTGCCCGCAGATCGGTGGACAGCGCATCCTCCAGCAACTTGACGATCTGGGTGGACTGCGCTGCCCCGCCATAGGATGCGCGACCCTTCAGGAACGTCTGCTGCGTCAACTCTGCCAGATCGAGAGGCACCCCGAATTCGCGTCCGAACCCCATGGCAAAACCCAGATCTTTCAGGGCAAGATCCATCGTGAAGGCAATGTCGTAACTGCCATTCAGGATCAGCTGCCCTTCGGTTTCATGCACGAAACTGGTGCCCGATGATGCTGAAATCGCTTCCCAGGCAGTCTTGAGGTCAAGCCCGCCGCGCTTGGCCAGCATCAGTGCCTCGCCATCTGCGACCAGATGAATGAAGGCCAGCATGTTGGTGATGACCTTGATGACAGCGGCAGACCCGACCGGTCCCATGTGGAACAGACGGTTTCCGATCGCCGCCAGCGCCGGGCGGTGAAGTGCCAGCAGATCCGCATCGCCCCCCACCAGCACGGTAATCTCGCCCCGCGCCGCCAGATGCACGCCGCCCGTCACAGGCGCCTCCAGCAGTCGGACCCCCGCCGCTTCCGCAACCTGGCCCAGCCGCAGAATATCATCGCGCCCGAGGGTGGAGTTCTCGATCCACGTCGCCCCCGCGCGCAGCGTGGTCAGAACCTCGGCCAGCACCGCTTCGCTGACCGCAGGGGACGGCAGGCAAGTGAAGACATGATCGACCTGGCGCGCCAGATCGGCGGCCGACGTGGCCACCGTGGCCCCCATCGCACGATGCCGATCCGACAGCGCAGGATCGCGGTCATGAACGACCAGATCAAACCCCGCCCGTATCAGGCTCGCCGCCAGATGCCCGCCCAGATTGCCCAACCCGATATAGCCATAACGCATGATGTTCACTTGAAATGGATGTTGAAGGCAGCGCGGATCGCCTCATCAAGCTGCGGCTCGATCTGTGATCCGGCTTTGGCCAGAAGTTCATTCTTCCGCGCAATCGCGCGATCAAGCAGAAGTGGCCGCCCCGCCTCCACCCATTCCTTCGGGCTCATCCGGTTGCCAAGGGTCGGATAAATATATTCGGTCTGCATCAGCGCCAGCGTCTGATCCGACCCCAGATAATGCCCCGGCCCGCCAAGGCAGACCTGCTTCATCGCCTCGATACTCGTGTTATCCTCGGTCACGTCGATGCCCCGCACCGTGCGCAGAACCTGCCCCAGAATATCATCGCCCAGAACAAGGCTTTCCAGACAGAAGCCCAGAAGCGAGGCATGCATCCCCACGGACTCGTAAACCATGTTCAGCCCCGACAGCCCGGCAAGCACATTGGTTATCATCTGTTCCCACCCGGCCTGCATATCGGGCAACTTGCTGTCCGATATGCCCGCCGCAGCCCCACCGGGCAGATCATAGAACCGGTGCATCTGCGCGCAGCCCGCCGTCAGCAGCGCCTGCTCGGCCGATCCCCCACTCATCGCGCCGGTGCGCAGGTCCGACACAAAAGGCCATGTGCCAAAGATCGCAGGCGCACCCTTGCGGATCGCATTCACATAAACGACACCCGACAGGCATTCCGCCATCGCCTGCACGATGGCCAGGGCAATCGGTGCCGGAGCCGTAGCCCCCGCCTGCCCCGCTGACAGCAGCAGCATAGGCATGCCGGCCCGGACGCAGGCCTCCATCGTGATGCAGCTTTCCTCGGCAAATTTCATCGGCGGAACCACAAAGCAGTTGGAGTTGCTGACGAATGGCCGCGCGCGCCACGCCTCTTCGCCGCCCGCCACCATATGCAACAGATCAAAGCATCCCGTCACATGGGCGGGGTCGCTAAAGCTGGTTCCGACATGCTTTGTGGTGCCTGAAAGGCAGGCATAAAGCGTGTTGATGTCCATATCATAGTTATCAAGCACATCCCGGCACACCATGGCGCGCTGAAAGAAATGTACGTTATCAAGGTTGTGCGTGATCCGCGCGGCATTGTACAAATCCTGCGCAGTCGTATCGCGGTAAGTGTTTTTCTCCAGATCCACGATATGCACGGCAGCCCCTGCGGTGCCGAAATGCACGTTGGTGCCCGACAGATGCAGGTCATGCTTTTCCTCACGCCCGTGCAACGTGATATTCCGGGCCGCCACGGCCAGCATGTCCTCTACCAACGCACGCGGAAAACGGATGCGCCCGTCATCGCCCTGCACGGCACCGGCGTTGGTCAGCAACTCGACCCCTGAAGGCGGTGCCTGGCTCAGCCCGATCTGTTCCAGCGCATCCAGCGCACTTGCATGGATCTTCGCGATGCCCGCCTCGGTCAGGGGCTTGTACTGCCCGCCCGGCATCCCCGCCCGGACCGGGCGCAGGTTATCGGCCAGCGGTGCCGAACGCACCGCCACCCGGTTTGCCCGCCCGCCGGACCGACGCGCGCGCGCCGGCTCGCAAACTTCACCGATGTCGGTCATATCGCCTCCCAGATTGTGTGTTGCGCGATCCCGCGGTCGTCATCATCCGCCCTGCCCGAACCCCGTACCAGCAGATCGTCAATCTCGTTTCCCGGCGCGGCCGCCAGCAGCGGCGCAAAAGATCCCGTTCCCAGCATTGCCGTCATGCAATCGCGGATCGCCGCATGTGTCACCCGCGCCACTTGGCTTCCCAGGGAAATCCGCCGCACCCCCATGGCCGCCAGTCCGGCCACGGTCATTCCGCGCAGTTGCCCCGCCGCCAGCGCATTCACGGGCTTGGTCACCGCAGCCAGAACCTGCGCCAACGCAGCCTGCCCCGGCGGCACGGGCAGATACAGCAGGTCCGCCCCCGCCGCCTCGAACGCCTGCAAGCGGCGGATCCCTTCGGCCAGGTCATAGACCCCGTTCATCACGCCGTCCGCCCGCGCGCACAGAACGAACGGCCGCCCCAGCGCCCGCGCCGCCGCCACCGCCGCCCTGATCCGCGCGACCGCCAGATCAAAGCCGTAGGCGGGATTGCCCGCCACCATTGTCGTGTCCTCGACCGAACAGCCCGACAGACCAACCTCGGCTGCCAGCCGCACCGTCTCGGCGACGCCCTCGGGGTCGTCGGCAAAACCATTTTCGAAATCGCCAGACACCGGCAGCGGCGTCGCAGCCACCATCGCCTCGGCATGGGCCAACGCCTCATCCCGGCTGACGCCCCCCGGATCAGCGCGGCCAAGCGTAAAGGCATGCGCGGCGGATGACGTCCCCAGAGCCGGCGCGCCCAAGGCCGCCATCATCCGCGCCGACCCCGCGTCCCACGGATTTGGCATCACGAAACACCCGCTCTGATGCAAATCCCAGAACCTTTGATGGCGCGTCGCGCGTGTCATGCCCGCACCCGTTCCGATTGCGGATCATACATCGCAGCCAGCGAGGCGACAGCCGCATGCCGAACCCCCGCCACTTCGATCTCGTACCGCGAACCCAGCACATCGGCCTCGCTTTCCCCCCGGCATGGCACATAGCCAAGGCCAATGGCCCCGCCCAGAAAATGGCCGTAGTTGCCGCTGGTCACCGGCCCCACGATCCGGCCATCCCGCACCACCGCCTCGTTATGGAACAGCAGCGGTTCCGGGTTGGTCAGGCGGAACTGCACCAGCCGCCGGTCCAGCCCCGCATCCTGTTTGCGCAGCACTGCATCGCGGCCCATGAAATCGGGCTTCTTCGTGCGCACCGCAAAGCCAAGCCCCGCCTCCAGCACATGATCCTCATCCGTGATATCATGCCCGAAATGGCGATAGGCCTTCTCGATGCGGCAACTGTCCAGCGTGTGCAGCCCGCACAGCGTCATGCCACCCGCTTCCTCCAGCGCCTCGAACACATGTGCTGTCTGATCAGCGCTGACATACAACTCCCAGCCGAGTTCCCCGACATAGGTCACCCGGTGGGCGCGCGCGATGCCCATGCCGATCTCGATCTCGCGCGCTGTGCCAAAGGGATGTGCGGCATTGCTGAAATCATTGGGACTGACTTTTGACAGCAGCGCACGGCTTGCCGGACCCATGACGCACAGCACCGATTCCGCCGCTGTCACATCGGTGATGACGGCGAACGCATCGCCCAGATGGCGGCGCAACCACGCGAGGTCACGCTGCAGAGTCGCACCCGGCACCACGGCCAGATAGGCCGTCTCCGACAACCGAGTCACCGTCAGATCGCACTCGATCCCGCCACGGGCGTTCAGCATCTGGGTATAGACGATGCGCCCCACAGCCACGTCCATCTCATTGCCGCAGACCTTGTTGAGAACGGTGCAGGCATCGCGCCCCTCGACCCGGATCTTGCCGAACGAGGTCATGTCAAAGAACCCGCAGCCCTGACGCACCGCCAGATGCTCGGCGCGCTGGTTGTCAAACCAGTTCTGCCGACGCCATGAATACTGGTATTCCCGCGCCTGCCCCTCGTTTGCGAACCAGTTCGCCCGTTCCCAGCCCGCAACCTCGCCAAAGACCGCGCCGCGCGCCGTCAGATGTTCGTGCAGGGGCGACCGGCGCACCCCGCGCGAGGTGACAACCTGCCGGTAGGGGAAGTGGTCGGCGTAAAGCAGGCCCAGGGTTTCGCTGACCCGTTCCTTCAGATACTTCCGGTTGCGCTGAAACGGCTGCGCACGGCGGATATCAACCTCCCAAAGATCGAACGGCGCCTCACCTTCGGTGATCCAGTGCGCCAGCGCCATTCCCGCGCCGCCAGAGCCCGCAATACCGACCGAGTTATATCCCGCCGCCACCCAATAGCCGCCCAGTTCCGGCGCTTCGCCCAGATAATAGCGGTCGTCCGGCGTGAAACTTTCGGGCCCGTTGAAGAAGGTGTGGATCCCGGCAGTCTGGAACAGCGGCAGCCGGTTCATCGCATATTCAAGAATCGGCTGAAAATGGTCCCAGTCCTCGGGCAGAGTGTCGAATTCAAAATCCGCGCGGATGCCGGTCATGCCCCAGGGCTTGGCCTTCGGCTCAAAAGCCCCGATCATCATTTTTCCGGCGTCGGATTTGTAATACGCACATTCGTCCGGCACCCGCAGCACCGGTAAGTGCCCAAGCCCCTCAATGGGTTCAGTGATGAGGTAGAAGTGCTCGCAGGCATGTAGCGGCAGCGTGACGCCGGAGGCTTCGGCCAGATCGCGCCCCCACATGCCACCGCAGTTCACCACGACATCCGTGGTGATGTGCCCCGGCTCACCGTTCGCAGCCAGATAGTCCACACCCGTCACGCGGCCTGCCGTCCTGGTCACGCCCGTGACCCTGGTATGCTCGAAAATCTGCGCCCCGCGCATCCGCGCGCCTTTGGCCAGCGCCATGGCGATATTGGCCGGATCGCACTGCCCGTCCAGCGGCAGGGCCACCGCGCCCACAACCCCCTCGATGTTCAGATGCGGGTATTGCGCCTTTGCCGCGGCGGGTGAAATCTCGTGCACCTCGACATCGAAAATCCGTGCGACCGTAGCCTGCCGCAGCAATTCCTCATGTCGCGCTGCGCTCAGCGCCACAGAAATCGACCCCACCTGCCGCATCCCGGTTTCCACCCCGGTTTCCGCCGCCAGCCTGACATACAGATCCGCCGAATACTTCGCCAGCCGCGTCATGTTGGCCGACCCGCGCAACTGCCCGATCAGCCCCGCCGCATGCCATGTCGTCCCGGATGTCAGCTGCTTGCGCTCCAGCAGCACGACATCGGTCCAGCCCGCCTTGGCCAGATGATAGGCCACCGAACAGCCAGAAATACCGCCCCCGATGATCACCGCCCGCGCGTGTTTTGGAACTTCAACCATCACTCATCCATTTTCCGTCTGAAAGTATCCCACGGGGGTCCGGGGGTGTGAAACCCCCGGTCCGCCCGCCATCACACCCGAATCCGCTCATTCGTCGCATCCCACAGCGGCGCATCGGTCTGCACCACTGCCGGATAACGCGTGCCGAAAATCTCGACCTCTACGGCCGTGCCCGGCACGTTCACCTCGGCGCGCAACATACCAAGCCCGATGCAGGCCCCCACGCGATGGCCAAAACAGCCGCTGGTCACTTCGCCCACCACTTTGCCGCCATGCCAGATCGTCGACATGTAGGGCGGGTCCTGTTCGCCCGCCGCGATCACCAGCGTACAGAACCGCTTGGTCACCCCTGTCTGCTTTTCAGTCGCCAGTGCCGCCTTGCCGCGGAAATCGGGCTTGGTCCAATCGACGAACCGCTCAAGCCCGCCCTGCAGCACGGTGTAGTCGGTCGACAGATCGCCCTTCCAGGCGCGATAGCCCTTTTCGATGCGCAGCGAATTCAATGCGAACATCCCGAAGGGCCGCAGGCCGTGCCCTGTGCCCGCCGCGGTCACTACATCCCAGACCGCGGGCGTATCGGCGATGCGGGAATGAATCTCCCAGCCCAGCTCACCCGCGAAACTGACCCGCATCAGCCGCACGTCATGCCCCGCAATCCGTGCCGACTGGTGCGTCAGCCACCCTTTGCCCAGATCACCGTCGGTGACGCCCGCAAGAATGGCCCGCGCCGCCGGTCCGGTCAGGATCTGGGCACACCACGCCTCTGTTTCGTCCACCAGCACCAGCCCCGCATCCAGACGCGCCAGCAACCACTCGCGGTCGTGGTCTTGCGCGGTGGCCGCCGTGATCAGCCAGACCTCATCCGCGTCCAGCCGCGCCACCGACATCTCGGTGACGATCCGCCCCCGGTCATCGGCGAAATACGCCAGCCCCAGCCGCCCCACCCCTGGCACCTTGCCGGTGATCTGACGGCCGAGCCACCCCGCCACCCCCGGCCCCGTCACGCGAAACCGGCTGAACCCCGGCAGATCCAGAATGCCGCACGCATCCCGTACCGCCAGACATTCCGCGCGCACCGCGCCTGACCACGGCCCGTCGCGCTCCCATGTCCGCATCCCGGCTTCCGAGACATCATCCCCCGCCCGCGCATACCAAAGGGCACGTTCCCAACCATTATAAGCCCCGAACTGCGCACCATGGGCCGCCACCCGATCATGCACGGCTGACAGCTTTTTATCCCGCCCTGCAGGCCAGGTGTGATGCGGGAAGTGCATGGCATATTCGTGGCCGTAAACCTCCATCCCCTTCTTGACGCAGTAATCCTGATCTTCAAATCCCGTGAACCGGCGCGGATCGCACGACCACATGTCCCATTCCGTTGCCCCTTCGGTGATCCATTCCGCCAGAACCTTGCCCGCACCCCCGGCCTGACAGATGCCAAAGGTAAAGACGCAGGCCTCGAACGCATTGGGCACCCCCGGCATCGGCCCGATCAGCGGGTTGCCGTCGGGCGTGTAGGGGATCGGTCCGTTGATGACCTTGGTCAGCCCAGCCGTGCCCAGCAGCGGCACGCGGGCCATGGCGTCGGCGATGTACCATTCCAGCCGCTCCAGATCGTCGGGAAAGAGCTGAAAGCTGAAGTCGTGCGGGAACGGATCATCCCGGGTCACCCAATGCGCCCGGCAGTTCCGCTCGTAGGGACCAAGGTTGAAGCCGTGCTTCTCCTGCCGGAGGTAATAGCTGGAATCCACGTCGCGCAAGAGCGGCAGCTTCCCCCCGGTTTCGGCCGAGTAGGCCGCCACCTCGGGTACGGTGTCGAACAGCATGTACTGATGGCTCATCACCATCATCGGCAGATCGCGCCCGAACATCCGGGCGACGTCGCGGGCATAGTATCCTGCGGCGTTCACCACAATCTCGCAGCGCACATCGCCTTTGGGCGTGGTGATGACCCACTCGTCACCCTGGCGCCGTACGGCTGTAACCGGGCAGAACCGCTCGATCCGCGCACCCATCTGCCGCGCGCCCTTGGCCAGCGCCTGTGTCAGTTGCGCCGGATCGATATCGCCGTCTTGGGGATCATACAGCGCGCCCGTCAGATCGTGGGTTTCCAGGAACGGATATTTCGCAGAAATATCGCCCGGCGCCAGAACGTCCAGTTCCATCCCCTGCGTGCGCCCCATCCCGGCAACGCGCTGAAACTCCTGCAACCGCTCCTTGCTGTGGCCCAGCCGCACCGACCCTGTCACATGGTAGTTCATCGGATAATCGACCGCCGCCCCGAGCCCCCGATACAGACCCGCCGAGTAGCGCTGCATGTTCATGATCGACCAGCTGGATGAAAACGTCGGCACGTTGCCTGCCGCATGCCACGTCGATCCCGCGGTCAGCTCGTTCTTTTCCAGCAGCAGGCAATCGCTCCAGCCGGCCTTGGCCAGATGATAGAGGCATGACACGCCCACCGCCCCGCCCCCGATGACAACCACGCGCGCCTGTGCCGGAAATTCCATGAACCCGATACTCCCTTGTGCAACCACGATGCCCTGCAGCGATTTTGCTTTCAATTGCGCACAGACCGACCTATTAATCGGAAAAAACGATAAGGGGCTCAGCATGCAGATTGAATTGATCGAAACATTCCTCGATCTTGTGGAAACCCGCAGCTTCAACCGCACCGCAGACCGTCTGCGGATCACGCAATCATCCGTCTCGGGCCGTGTGCTGGCGCTTGAGGCTGCTGTGGGCGTGCGGCTGTTCAACCGCTCGCGCGCAGGCACCGAACTTTCGCCCGAAGGGCTGCGCTTTGAACCCCACGCCCGCACGCTGCGCCATGAATGGACCGAAACCCTGCGTCAGGTGCAGGCGTCAGATCGCCCCACCATCCGGCTCGGCATCCAGAATGATCTGGCCGCATCGCAGATCGGCGATCTGGTGGCCGACTTCCGGCGTGGCCTGCCCCACTCCGCGTTTTACATCGAGCCAGACTATTCCAACCAGATGTGCGCCGATGTGCTGACGGGGAACCTCGATTTCTCGATCCTCTACACGCCAAAGCCGCACCCCGACCTCCATTTCGTCAGTATCGGTGATGTCTCGTATCGCATGGTCAGCTCTGACGTGACCGCGCGCGCGGACCTGACGCCCGACCGCTATATCTTCACCCACTTTTCGGCCGCCTTTGAGGCGGTACACCGCCAGTTCTTTGCCGATATGATGCAAGCCCCGTTGTCGGTCGGCCAAAGTGCCACAGTGGAATCGCTGCTGCTGACGCTGGGCGGATCGGCCTATGTGCTGGCCGACGCCGCCGACCGGCTTGAGGCGACGGGGCGTTGTCGCAGTGTCACCGATGCGCCGGTGATCACCCAGCCGGTCTACGCCACCATGCATCTGCGCAACCGCATCTCGAAAACGCACCGCCGCATGACGCGCATCGCCAATCGGGCTTTCACCCGGCGCGCTGCATCGCCGTCCGAAGCCGACACCCCGGAGCATGCTCCGGACGGACTGGCGTGACCTGCGCCACTGGCGGCACCGGTGCGAAACCGGGCAAGTGCGGCCACACAGCACAGGTCAGCCAGCGCGTCGCATGCACGAACGCCATCCCGACCGCCCAGCGCAGCGTTTCAAGGCAAGCCATCGGACCGGGCAATCCCGGCCGCGCGGCAAACGCGGCGGGCGGAGCGGCCATCGTTCGGCTTTGATCATCCCGGCGGCCAGTGACGCACCGGGGTATGGCGCGGCACTTTGCGACGATATCCTTCCACCCCATCAGATCGCATCCCCCAGCCGTGCCATCACCGCCCGGAATCGCATGGTGATGGCGTCGCGCTGTGCGTGGCGACCGTCGCGCACGATATGGCGGCCCGCCGACCAGACATCGCGCACCAGCCGGTCATCGCATGCAAAGATCAGCGTATCCAGAATGGCATCGCCCGCCCGCGCCGCCAGATCGCCGTCGTCGGCAAGCCGCACCATGTCCGCCCAGTCCCCCACCCGGATCGCCCCGGCCTGCCGCCCCGCCGCCTGCGCACCACCGGCACAAGCCGCCTCATACAGGCTGCGTCCGGTGGATTTGCCATCCACCGCCATCAGCGCCCGCCCCCGGTGGGCCAGCCGCTGCGAATATTCCAGCAAGCGCAACTCCCCGGTCAGCGAAATCTGCACATTGCTGTCGGACCCCACGCCAAAGCGCCCGCCCGCCCCCTGCCAGCGCAAGGCGTCAAAAATTCCGTCGCCGAGATTGGCCTCGGTAATCGGACACAACCCCGCCACCGCCCCCGTCGCGGCCAGCCCGACGGTTTCATGCGGTTCCATCTGTGTCGCATGGATCAGGCACCAGCGTCGGTCCACGGCGGCATTCGCCAGCAACCACTCCACCGGTCGCGCGCCGGTATGGGCGCGCAATTCATCCACTTCGGCCACCTGTTCGGCCAGATGCAGATGAAGCGGCGCCTGCGGGGCAAGTGCCACAACGGCGCCAAGGCTGGCGGGGCTGACAGCACGCAGCGAATGCGGGGCCACGCCGATGACCGTATCGGGCGGCAGATCGCGGACCGCCGCCCGGGCGCCATCCCACAGCGCCGCAAACCCATCCAAGTCATTGCCAAACCGCAACTGGCCCGCGGTCAGCGCCCGCCCATCGCAGCCGCCCCGTTCATACAGCACCGGCAGATGCGTCAGCCCCAACCCCACCGCCGCCGCCGCCGCCGCAATCCGCGCTGACATCTCGGCGGGGTCGTCATAGCGCGCGCCACCCGGCCCGTGATGCAGATAATGAAACTCCGCCACTGCCGCATAACCTGCCTCGGCCATCTCCATGAACACCCGGGCCGCAATCGCCTCGACATCGGGCGGCGTCAGACGCGCCAGAAAGCGGTACATCAGCGCCCGCCATGTCCAGAAACTGTCCTGCCCCGCCGTACGATGTTCCGTCAGCCCCGCCATCGCGCGCTGAAATGCATGCGAGTGCAGGTTGGCCATCGCCGGCAGCACAATGCCC
>JAYSSN010000170.1:0-10990 GCA_043720555.1 Rhodobacterales bacterium
GGCACGCCTGGATAGTTCGCGTTGACATAAGCTGTCACCATCAAGATCACGACCAGCGATAGCAAAAGACCCAACGTCGCCGTCGTCTGGATGAACGAGGTATAGTAACCGCGTTGATTGGCAGGCGCATGTTCGGCCACATAGATCGCGGCCCCACCGTATTCGCCGCCCAGTGCCAGACCCTGCGCCATGCGCAATGCAATCAGGATAATGGGCGCGGCGACACCCCAGCTTTGATAGCCGGGCAGAAGACCCACGAAAAAGGTTGAAAAGCCCATGATCAGGATCGTCATGAGGAACGTGTATTTCCGCCCGATCAGATCACCCAGTGCGCCGAAGACCAGTGCACCAAATGGGCGCACGATAAAGCCCGCGGCAAAGGCCAGCAGGGCAAATACGTTGCGCGTGGCTTCGGGGAAGGGCGCAAAGAACTGCGCCCCAATCACTGCGGCCAATGAGCCGAAAAGGTAGAAGTCATACCATTCAAAAATCGTCCCGGCGGACGAGGCAAGAATGACCTTCTTCTCCTCGCGCGTCATGGGACGTGAGCGTACGCTCGTGTCCAGGTGTGTGGTCGCCATCTGGCGTCTCCTCCGTGTTGGGCCTGCCGTCGTTGGCCTGCGCCGGTTCCATTGTCCCCGGCGGTCAAGCGCGGGTGTTGATCCGGGGGTTGGCCCCCCGGTTGCTGTTGCGCGGTGCGATAAGATGCACCGCGTAGGTCAGATCAGCCCCGGTTCATCCGGTTGCTGATAAGGTCGTCCACCACCGACGGATCGGCGAGGGTTGAGGTGTCGCCCAAGGCGCCAAAGTCGTTCTCGGCAATCTTGCGCAGGATGCGGCGCATGATCTTGCCAGACCGGGTTTTTGGCAGGCCAGGCGCCCATTGGATCAGGTCAGGCCGGGCAATCGGGCCGATCTCGTTGCGCACCCACGCCTCAAGGCCCTTGCGCAACGCTTCAGTCGGCTCGACGCCTTTCATCAGGGTGACATAGGCATAGATGCCCTGCCCCTTGATGTCGTGCGGGTACCCCACCACGGCCGCCTCGGCGACGTCCGCGTGCGCGACCAGCGCGCTTTCAATCTCTGCGGTGCCCATGCGGTGGCCCGAAACGTTCAGCACGTCATCAACGCGGCCGGTGATCCAGTAATAGCCATCCGCGTCGCGGCGGCAGCCATCGCCGGTGAAGTAGTAGCCTTTGTACTGGCTGAAATACGCCTCTTCGAACCGCGCGTGATCGCCCCACAGGGTCCGCATCTGCCCCGGCCAGCTGTCAGCGATGCACAGCACGCCCTCGGTCGCCCCCTCGGGCTGCGCCTTACCCGTCGCGGGGTCCAGCACCACGGGCTTCACGCCAAAGAACGGCACCGTAGCCGACCCCGGTTTCGTCGGGATCGCCCCCGGCAAGGGCGTAATGATGTGCCCGCCGGTTTCGGTCTGCCAGAACGTGTCCACGATCGGCAGATTGCCCTTTCCCACATGGGTGGAATACCAGTTCCACGCCTCGGGATTGATTGGCTCGCCAACTGTGCCAAGCAACTTCAGGCTCGAAAGGTCATGACCCTCCACCCATTGCGGCCCCAGCGCCATCAGGCTGCGGATCGCCGTAGGTGCGGTGTAAAATTGGGTGACCTTGTGCTTGGCGATCACATCCCAGAACCGGCCTGCATCAGGATAGGTCGGAACTCCCTCGAACATCAGGGTCGTCGCCCCGTTCGCCAGGGGGCCGTACACGATGTAGCTGTGCCCGGTCACCCAGCCGACATCCGCCGTACACCAGAACACGTCGCCATCGTGGTAGTCGAAGGTCATCTGATGGGTCATCGCGGCATAAACGATGTAGCCGCCGGTGGTATGCACAACCCCCTTCGGCTTGCCGGTGGACCCCGAAGTGTAAAGGATGAACAGCGCATCCTCTGCCCCCACTTCCACCGCCGCACAATCGGGACTGGCTGCCGCCATTTCCGCATGCAGATCAATGTCGCGCCCGTCGGTCCAGGTGGTCTGCCCGCCCGTATGCTTGACGACCAGACATTTCACCCGGTCATCGCAATGCAAAAGTGCCGCATCCGCATTGGACTTCAGCGGTGTGGCCTTGCCCCCGCGTGGCGCATAGTCGGCAGTAATCAGGATGCGCGCATCGCTGTCGTTGATCCGGTTGGCCAGCGCGTCCGGCGAAAATCCCCCGAACACCACCGAGTGAATGGCCCCGATCCGCGCGCAGGCCAGCATCGCATAAGCCGCCTCCGGGATCATCGGCATGTACAGCACCACCCGGTCGCCCCTCTTCACGCCCTGGGCCTTCAGCACATTGGCCATGCGGCAGACCTGATCGTGCAGCATGGCATAACTGATGTGACGCGCCGGCGTCTTGGGATCATCCGGCTCCCACAGGATCGCCGTCTGGTTGGCGCGGGTCGCAAGATGGCGGTCGATGCAGTTGGCGCTGATGTTCAGCGTGCCATCCTCGAACCAGCGGATATCAATGTTGCCCGGTGCGAATGACGTGTTCTTGACCGTGGTGAATGGCTTGATCCAGTCGATCCGCTGCGCCTCTGCCGCCCAGAAAGCCTGAGGGTCAGCAATCGACGCCGCGTAGCGCGCGGCATATCCCGCCGCATCCAGATGCGCTGTCGCCACGAAATCCGCCGATGGCGCGTGAATGGCCGAATGGTCTGTCATCTGTTTCCCCCCAAGGCGGCCCAGACAGAGGTGACGCCTCCGGCACAATAAAGTATTTGTGAATAAAATGCTAACCCATTTTATTTGAATGTTTTTATTGTAAATTTATTTACCTTATGTGATTCTTGATTGTAAACTTTTTGCAAATCGACTGCCAGTTCAACAAACCGTGCCGCCGTCGGCCCGACTGGCAGGCGGACCACCCGAATCCATGCACAACTGCGCGCGTCGCACCCCTTGCCTCGCAGTTCCGCCGGGCCCACAGTGATTCCCATGCCCAAGCCAGACTCGATCCAGCCCCCCGACGCCGCCGCCCGCGACATGGCCCGGATGCTGATGTCCGTCCCTCACGCCGCCCTCGCCGTTACCGACCCCGACACCAACACCCCCGGCATCAGCCGCATTGCGCTTGGCCGCGATGCGCAGGGAACACCCGTCACGCTGATCTCGGCCCTGTCCGCCCACCACCGCGCGCTTGCCACATCGCCTGACTGCGCCATCATGGTGGGCGACCCCGGCCCGAGAGGCGATCCGCTGACGCATCCGCGCCTGATGATACAGTGTCGGGCCGCCTTCATCGACCGCACCGATCCCGGTCAACCCGCCCTGCGCGACGGCTGGCTGCGCAGCCATCCCAAGGCCAAACTCTATATCGACTTCACCGATTTCACCTTTGTCCGCCTGACGCCGATCAGCGCCCTGCTGAACGCAGGCTTTGGCAAAGCCTATCGCCTGACGCCGACAGACCTCACATAGCCAAAGGGCGGCCCGCCGGGCCGCCCTTTGGCATCAATTCGGTGTATCGCAGCGCACCGTGACATGCATCCGCCCCTTGACCGCCACGGGCCATTTCAGATGCACGAATTTTTGCCCCACCCCCTGTTCGTTCAGAATATGGGGGGCGACATGTTGCGCCACGTTGGCAGTGTTGGAGATGGCGCCCTCTGGCACGATCGCCTGCACATTGCGCGCCCGGCTGTTAAAGGGCAGATACGCTGACGCATCCACGATCCAGGTCGCCGCATCCGTGTTCTGCACATGCTCCACCGTCACCGGCGACACGGTCAGCTGGGTCACCCCGTGAAAGGTATTGTTCGCAAAAACCACGTTGCGGATACGCGCGTAGTCCAGCGCGGCGTGCGTCGTATCCACCGCCTCGATCCGGTCAATCACCGCATTCATCGTCCGGAACGTATTGCCCGTCACGCTCAGCCCGGCAATGAAATGCCCCGGCCCCTTGGGGGCAATGACGATCCATCGAAACCACGTCCCGGTGTTGCTCGCGACAAAGGTGTTGCCCGTGATGGTCAGCCCGCCAAACGAATACTCCGCATCAAATTCGGGCCGCGCATCATGTTCGTTCGACATCTCGATGAATGCGTTGTCGATGTAGTTGCCCGTGATGATGCTGTTCGGCGTCGGAGTCGTGAACACGAGGCCTGAACGCCGCAGTCCGGGGCTTTCGTCATCGCCGCCGAAAAAGTGGTTGCCCAAAAAGATATGCGTAGTCCCCGCCACGATCCCGAAATGCGCAAACCGCGCCGCCCGGTTGCCCCGGATTTTTGCATCATTGGCATTGACGTTGAACACGATGCTTTTGCGGCTCTGCGCGGGCAGGCTTTGTTCGTTGGATGCAAACATGCACGTATCCACGATCAAATCCTGGCACCCCCGCCCGTGCGAGGTAATGCCCCGGTCCGCAGGCCTGGTGATGCTGCTGAGTGCGACGCGAAATGTCTCGCCCTCCGGGGCCAGCAGAATACCGCTGGCAATCCCGTTGCACTGCAACTCCATCCCGGTCAGCTCGAACTTGGAGCACTTGGTGAAACCGCTGAAATCAAGAATGTATTTGTAGCGGGTAAAGGTGAAAGTCTGGGTGCCCACCGCGTTCCACAGGGGCTGGCTCAGCTCCAATGTGCCCGCGCCCAGGTTGACCGACCGTACATAAACCTCGCGCCCCACCCCCGTGCCTGTGACCAGCGCACCCACCGGAATGTTCGCAACATTTGCCACCCCTGTCAGGCGGGTCGTCGCGGTCAGTCCGTATGTCGCCACCGATGTCACCGCCGTCGGCGCCCAGGCGGGGTCCGCCACCGCGTTCAGCAACCCGTTGGTAATCAGACGCCGGATCTCGAAACTTGCCAGCCCGCTGATCGCCGCCACATCCACCGGCCCCGGCAGATCGACCCGCCGCCCCCGCAAATCCAGCGCCACATGGTCCGCATTATAAAACAGCGCCTGCAGCGCCTTGCGGAAAGCCTCCAGCTCCGTCCCGAAGGCCGATGTATAGCTGTCCAGATCAAAGTTCCGCCGCAGCACGATCCGAGATGTCGCCGGTTGCGTGATCCGCCCTTCAAACCGCACCGGATTGTCAATCGTCAGGTTGCCCGCAATGCGGAACGTGCCCTTCGACACCACCACCGTGCGGCCGCCCGCCGCCGTATCTGCCGCTTCGAATGCTGCGGTGTCATCGGCAATGCCGTCACCGATCGCGCCGTAGTCGCGCACATCGACCCAGTCCATCATTGACCGCAGAAAGACATCCGTCACATCCTCGACCGTCACATCGTCGATCCGCACCACGCCGCCGCTGGCACCGGTCAGATCAAGCCCCAGATGGGCATAGACCGGCTCAGCCCCCCAGTTCAGCGTCACACCCTGCCGCCCGCCCGACCCGATGATCGCGCTGACCGTGACCACCTCGCCATAGGCAGTCAGTGGCGTAACCGGGCCGTTCAGGGGTACGCCCGTCACGGCCGTGCCGCTGGCGCGCCCGGCCCATCCCGCGATCCGCACCCCTGCCAAGGGGCCCGCCACCGCCTTCACCCGCACCGTCACCCGCAAGTAGAGCCCCGGTTGATAGGTGATCTGCTGAAAGCAGCGCAGCTTTTGTACCGTGTCCAGCTTTTGCAATTCCATGCAGCCGGTGAAATCCTGATCGTTCGGCACCAGCGCCGCATTGGCCTGGCCGGCATATGACCCCGCCCCCGCAACCCCGTCGCCGCGCGACCACAGGGCCAGCCCTGCCGAAAACGGCGGCGGCATCAGCACCAGACCTTCGGTAATTGCCTTGTTCATGCATCAAACCTCTCTGCTCGGCAGGTGGCCACACGGGGCCCCCCGGACAAGCGTCAGAGGTATCAAGGCACGGTTAATGACCGGTCAGACGACCGCGCGCGCCAACGCATCGCACCGCAACAGCGTCACACGCCCGTGCCCGAAGATGGCAAAAGCTGCACCCCGTTGATCTGCCAGCCCTCCGGCGTCTCGACCATCTGGTAATCCAGCATATGCGTATTGCCCGCCTGATCGGTGATCATCACCCGCTGCCACAGGCTGCCTGCCACCTCACGCAGTTCCAGCATCGTCACATCTGCCGGGCGATGCACCATGGGATAACCTTGGGTAACCATCGCTCCGAAATTCTCGGGCGTCTCGAATATCCGCTTGATGAAGGGACTGGCAAAGGTGAACGCCGTCGCAAAATCGTCGGCACCAAAGGCGTTCAACTGGTTCTCGATGGTATTCTGGATCGGGCCTTCCTGCGCGGCGGCGGGCAGGGCCACGAACATGGCCGTCAGAAATGCATAAAAGAGGCGCATGGCCTTGTCCTTTCGCAACACGTCCCCACTATTACTTTAGATCGACCTTACCGCAGGTCAAGACAAGCAGGCGTGCCGCGACGCGCGCCAACCTTCAACAAACGTGGACCGAGTGGCTTACAGCATCCAGCGCAGCGACCCCGGCATCGAAGGCTTCGTGCGCCGCATTGCCACCGAACAGATCGACAGCGCGGTGGCAGGCCTTGGCCGTGCAGACCGCCCCTTGCCGCTGCGCATCCATGAAGGGCGCAAGGCGGTGAAAAAGTTGCGCGGGTTGCTCCGACTGGTGCGCCCCGTGTTTGCCGCTTACCGACACGAGAACGACGCGCTCCGCAACGCAGGGCAAAGCATCGCGGCCTTGCGCGATGCACAGGTGATGCTGGATGCCTATGATGCGATGGCGCGCGCCGCCGCAGTGTCAAACCCCGCACTGCGCACAACGTTCAAGGCCCGCACCGTCCGGGCCGAAACACCTGAGGCGCTTGCCGCGGCAGTTCAGGATTTTGTCACCCGCATGACGATGATCCGCGACCGCGCCGCGCACTGGAAGGTGAAGGGCCAAGGCTTTGCCGCCCTGGAAGGCGGGCTGGAGCGTACCTTCGCCGCCGCCCGCGTCGCCGAACGCGCCGCCAGTGATGCACCAGACGCCGAAACGGTTCACATGTGGCGCAAGCGTGCCAAGGACCACTGGTACCAGGCCCGTCTTCTCCACCCGATCTGGCCCGACATGATGCAGCCCCAGATTACCGCCGCCGACGCCCTTGGCGAAAGTCTTGGCGAATACCACGACCTGTGCGTGCTGATCGAACTGCTCCCCCCCGGCCCGGACACCGATCGGATCACGCGCGTGGCAACGGCACGGCAAGCCGACCTTCTGGCCACGGCGCACCCGCTGTCACGTCGCCTGTTCGCCGGCGCACCCGATGCGCTGACCACCCGCTGGCATAGCTGGTGGACTGTCTGGCGGGCCGCTTAAACCACCAGGTCGCCCGCCAATCCCCTGTCGATCAGGGCCATCGTCTCGCTGACGCCATAAAGCGCGATGAACCCGCCAAACCGCGGCCCCTCGGATGCCCCCAGCAGCACCTCGTACAACGCCTTGAACCAGTCGCGCAGCGGCTCGAACCCATGCTCCTTGCCAACCGCAAAAACCATGGTCTGCAACGCATCCGCATCAAGCCCGCCATCCCACACCGCCAGCCGCGCGCGCAGGTCTGCCATCGCCGTCCGCTCCACATCGCCGGGCAACCGGAACACACGGCTTGGGGCGATCTTGTCACGGAAGTACCGCACCGCAAACTCCGCCGCCGCATCCATGTCGGGGTTCCCCTCGGGCGATGCATCGGGCGCATAGCGCTTGATGAACCCCCACAGCCCCGATTTGTCCTTGGCCGCCGATACCGCCGCCAGATTCAGCAGCATTGCAAACGGCACCACCATCCGGCTTTCCGGCGGATTGCCCTGATGGATATGCCACACCGGGTTGTTGACCTTTAAATCCACATCCTGTGTCGCATAGGCGCGCAACTGCTGATGATACTCGTCCACTGCCTTAGGGATCACGTCGAAATGCATTCGTTTCGCGGTCTTCGGCTTTTGATACATGAAGTAAGACAAGGATTCCGACGCCGCATAGGTCAGCCATTCGTCGATGGTCAGCCCGTTGCCTTTCGACTTGGAAATCTTCTGCCCGGTTTCATCCAGAAACAGCTCATACGAGTAATGGTTGGGCTTGCGCCCGCCCAACACTTCGCAAATCCCGTCGTAGATCGGCGTGTTTGTCGAATGGTCCTTGCCATACATCTCGAAATCGACGTCCAGCGCCGCCCAGCGTGCCCCGAAATCCGGCTTCCACTGCAGCTTTACCTGCCCGCCCGTCACCGGCAGCGTCCATTCGCGCCCGGTGTCGTCATCAAACGTGACCGTCGCATTCACAGCGTCGACGTGCTTGATCGGCACATAAAGCACCCTCCCGGTTTCCGGGTGAATGGGCAGGAAGCACGAATAGGTCTGCTGCCGTTCCTCGCGCAGACTCGCCAGCATGATGTCCATGATGTTGTCATACCGCGCGCAGGCCAGCCGCAGCGTGTCGTCGAACCGGCCCGACTTGTAGAACTCGGTTGCCGAAATGAACTCGTATTCAAACCCGAACGTATCCAGAAACCGCCGCAGCATCGCGTTGTTATGCGCCCCGAACGACGGGTATTCCCCGAACGGATCCGGCACTGATGTCAAAGGCCGCTGCAGATGGTCGCGCAGCATATACGGGTTCGGCACATTTTCCGGCACCTTGCGCATGCCGTCCATATCGTCCGAAAACACGATCAGCCGGGTCGGAATGTCGCTCATCACCTCGAACGCGCGGCGGATCATCGTCGTGCGCGCCACCTCGCCGAACGTGCCCAGATGCGGCAGGCCGGACGGGCCATAGCCGGTTTCGAACAGCACATGGCCCTTTTGCGGTGCTTTCTTGTCGTACCGCTTCATGATCGCGCGAGCCTCTTCAAACGGCCAGGCTTTCGATTTCATCGCCGCGTCACGCAAAGCAGACATCACATCGTCCTCAGGGGGCGCCATGCTCCCGGCAAGGCCTGTCCTCTATTGCCCCCCCCGCGCCGCGTCAATATTGTCGGCCCGAAACCGCAGGAGCCCGCGATGAAGCAAACCCCCTCGATGTCCCCACAAGATGCGCTGGTCGCCGTGATGATTGCCGTCTCCGCGTCGGACGAACATATGCGGACTGCCGAACTCGTGGCCATCACCCGGATGGTCAACCAGATGCCTGCATTTGCCGGCTACGACCCCGACCGCGTGCGTCAGATTTCGCAGACCGTGTTTGACCTGTTTGAAGAGGAAGAGGGCCTGGATGCCCTGTTCGGGCTGATCCGCGACGCGCTGCCCCCGCGCCTGAACGAAACCGCCTATGCCATGGCCTGCGATGTCGCCTCGGCTGACAGCACCCTGCGCGAGTTGGAGCTTGAGATGCTGCAGGAAATCCGGGACCAGCTCGCCATTGACCGCCTCCACGCCGCCGCCATCGAATGGGGCGCGCGCGTGCGCCACATGCGGGTGTAGGGCACACCGATCGATAGTCCGGTCAGCCGTAAAGCGTGGCCCAGCGCGTAATCAGCCGCCCCTGCAAAATGCGCGCACGTTTGATCCAGGCCTCGCCACCCTCCGGCGCCTCGCGTTCCGCCTCGCCCAACGCATCGCGGCGGGCGGTATCGGCGGCATAGGCGGCAAACGCCAGACGGCGGCCGCCTGGCGGGCTGATGAACCCCGCCAGTCCCGACACGAAGTTCAGCGTCCCGCTTTTCGCCCGCACTTGCACCGGATGCCCCTTGATTTCACGCCCGCGCGCATCGCGCATGCCCACGTCGCGCAGAATGCCCGGCAGCAGATCGCCATGGACCAGCGATCTGGACGCCACCAGCGCCCGCACCATGTCGGCCGCCGTGGTGCGTGACACCGCTCCCAGCCCCGAATGATCGCCAAACTGCGACGACATCCCCAACGCGGCCTTCGCCCAGGCCGTCATCGCCGCGCCACTATGCCCCAATGTGGGCCGCCCCGACGCGGCAAGCCCCACGACCTCGGCTGTCAGGTTGGTCGAGAATTTCAACATATCTGCCAGGACGTCGGTCAAAGGCGCACTTCGATCCGATGCCAGAACCGTCGCGCCCTCCGGCACCGCCGCCGTTTCCTCGGCCGCGGGCAGGCTGATGCCCTGCGCCTGGGCCAGCCAGCGAAAAACCTCCGCCGCGTAAACTGCCGGCTGGCGCACGGGCAACCAGCGGCTGCCCTCACGCCCAAGCGCGCCGCGCGCCACTGACCAGTGATCGCGCCCGACCTCGGCTGCATAGGCAAACAACGGTCCGTCGCGGTCCACTGCGTCCATCGTCGCCATCTGTACCGGCGGAATGAACCGCTCGCCCCGCGCATCCATATCCAGCGCGTAGCCGTCGTCGCCGCGCCGCCAGCTGAAATGCACCCGGTTGAAGTTCAGGTTGATCCCCGACAGTGCCGGATTATAGCCGACATAGTCCGGCTGCCCCGGATCAATCACAGCGACAGCAGGCAAAGCGCCCGCGTAAACCATAAACCGCCCGGTCACTCCGGTGATCCCCATGGCTCCCAAGCGCGCCACAAGATCGGCCATCCGGTCGGTGTCAAATGTCGGATCGCCGCCACCCGCAAGCACCAGATCACCCTGCACCCGCCCCGCCATGACCGGCCCCGCCGCCATCACCCGCGTGTCAAAGCAATGCGCAGGCCCCAACCGCTGCAGCGCGTAAAGCGATGTGATCATCTTCGTCACACTCGCAGGCGGCACGGGCAGGTCGCCGCCGCCGCCCTCCAGTATCCGGCCAGTGTCGGCATCCGCGACCACAAAGGTCACCACCCCCGTCAGCCGCGCCTCCGCGACCAATTGCGCCAACGCCGCCTGCACTACACGCGGCTTGCCCCCGCGTGGCACCGGGAACAGCGACCGGGTCGGCGCCTCGGCCCAGGCCGGCACCGCAGCCGCCGCCGCCGACAGCATTCCCGCGATCAGCGTCCGCCGTGAAAGTTCCGCCTTCATATCGGCAATCTCATCCAGACACCTGCAAAGCCCTGCTTTTCACAATTGCCTGAATATCCCCGGGGTGAATGCCTGCGCAAGCAGGCAGAAGGGCAGACGGCCCCTGCTTTCGCCCATGCCGCTATC
>JAYSSN010000171.1:0-1705 GCA_043720555.1 Rhodobacterales bacterium
TGGTGCGGGCCTTGCAGGGCAAGCGATGATCGTCGCCGGTCAACGGCTGCCGATCCTGATTGCGACACGGCCGGTGGACTTCCGTTGCGGCCATCAGGCTTTGGCACTGATGGTGCAGACCGAGTTGAAGCTTGATCCGCATTCCGGGATCACGGTGGTCTTCCGGTCCAAGCGTGGGGACAGATTGAAGATCCTTGTCTGGGACGGCACCGGCATGGTGTTGATTTACAAGGTATTAGAGCAGGGCAACTTTGCCTGGCCGAAGGTTCAGGACGGGACGATGCGGTTGTCGCGGGCGCAGTTTGAAGCCTTGTTCGAAGGATTGGATTGGCGGCGTATTGTGGCGCAGCGCGTGCCGCCTCCTGCTGCGGCGGGATAACTTATGCTGCTGTTTTGGTGTTGTTTTATTGGGCTTTCGGCTTCGGATCAGCTATGAAAGCGGCATGTCGCAGTCCTTCGATCTCAGCCAGTTTCCAGACCTTCCGCCCGAGGTGGTGAAGGCGTTTGCGGCGCAGTCGGCGGCGCTTGAGGCGGCCCGGTTCGAGGCATCTGTCGAGCGTGCGGCGCGCCAGCATGAGCAGGCGGTCGTGGCCGAGAAAGAGGCCTTCATCACCGAGTTGAAGGAGCTGATCGAGAAGCTGGAGCGTCAGGTCGGGCAATACCGGCAGGCCAAGTTTGGGCCTAAATCCGAGAAATTGAACCCGGCGCAACTGGAACTGGCGCTGGAGGATCTTGAGACGGCCATTGCCGAAACGCAGGCGCAGATCGCCGCTGTTGAGGCGAAGATCGATGCCGGTGCACCTGATCCGGACAAGGTGGCCCTGCGCGCACCGCGCAAAGCGCGGGCTCTGCCTGAGCACCTGCCACGTGTGGAGCGCGTCATTGAACCCCAAAGCATCGCCTGTCCCTGCGGCTGCGGCGACATGGTCCGGATCGGGGAAGACCGGACGGAACGCCTCGACTTCATACCCGCAAGCTATCAGGTCATTGTCACGATCCGCCCGAAATACGCCTGCCCCAAAGGCCGGACCGGGGTGGTGCAAGCCAGGGCTCCGGCACATCTTTTGGAGAGCAGCTGGCCGACCGAAGCGCTCCTGGCCCAGATCGCCATGGCCAAACATTCCGAGCACATGCCGTTGAACCGGCAGGCTGTGGCCATGGCAAGGCTCGGGGTGCCGATCGAGCGGTCGGTTCTGGCCGACTGGATGGGCAGGACAGGCGCGCTGATCGCACCGGTTGTGGACCGCATGGCAGTGCTGCTGAAGACCGGCAGTTCGCGGCTCTATGTCGACGAAACCACGGCTCCGGTTCTTGATCCCGGGCGAGGTCGGACGAAAACCGGCTATCTCTGGGCCGTTTTGCGCGATGACCGGGGCTGGAATGGCCCCGCCGCACCGGGCGTCGTGTTCCACTACCATCCCGGCCGAAAAGGCGAATATGCCGACGAAATCCTGATGGGTTTTGACGGCACCATTCAGGTTGACGCCTATGGCGGCTACAGCCACCTGGCAAAGCCAGACCGCCAGGGCGGCAAGCCGTTGAAGCTGGCCTTCTGTTGGGCACACGGGCGCCGAAAACTGATCGCCGCCAAGCCCAAGAAGGGGTCGCCCATCGTGGACGAGGCGCTGTTGCGCATCGCGGCACTCTACAAGGTCGAAGATGCCATCCGGGGCTCCGACCCCGACCAGCGTCACGAAGCCCGGCA
>JAYSSN010000172.1:0-4082 GCA_043720555.1 Rhodobacterales bacterium
CCGCCGCGCCAGAACTGCTGTATTTGGATGATGATGCGTGGAAAGCGGCGCTGAAGGGCCGGGCGGAGCGGCAGTTTACGCCACATGCACAGCCTTCTGGGCCGGGAATTTTGGATGCGGGTGCCCGGGCCGGACGCGACTTTGCACCAGAACGGCAGCGCGAAGGGGTGCATTTGTTTACCGCGCTTGGGGTCTATTTGGCGGACAAGCGCAAAACCGGCAATGTGGTGATTGCGACCTATTCCGAAGGGGCGCGGGAACGATTTAAGTCTTTGCTGGAAGACGAGGGGATCAGCGGCGCTGGTTTGATTTCGCGCTTTGCCGATCTGCCGGAAGGCAAAGGCGCATTGGCTTTGGCCGTTTGGCCCTTGGAGTCGGGGTTTGAGGCCAAGGGGCTGTCGGTTGTATCCGAGCAGAACGTTCTCGGGGAACGTTTGGTGCGGCCTTTCAATCGTCGCAAACGAGCCGAAAATTATCTGACCGAAGCAGCGTCGCTAAGCCCCGGTGATTTGATCGTGCATATCGAGCACGGAATCGGAATCTATCGCGGGCTTGAAACCATCACCGCTTTGGGTGCGCCACATGAATGCATTTCGCTGGAATATTCCGGCGGCGACAAGCTGTTCTTGCCAGTTGAGAACATCGAGTTGCTCTCTCGCTATGGCCAAGAAGAAGGCCAGTTGGACCGTCTGGGTGGGGGGGCTTGGCAGGCGAAAAAGGCGAAACTGAAGAACCGCATCCGCGAGATTGCGGCGCAGTTAATCCGCATCGCCGCCGAACGGGCGTTGCGCGAGGGCGAGGTTTTGACGCCTCCAGACCATGTTTGGGACGAGTTTTGTGCGCGGTTCCCGTATCAGGAAACCGATGATCAGCTTGCCGCGATTGAGGACGTTTTAGGCGATATGGCCAGCGGTCGGCCGATGGACCGGTTGGTCTGTGGTGATGTGGGGTTTGGCAAGACCGAAGTGGCGTTGCGCGCGACCTTTGTGGCGGCGATGTCGGGCGTGCAGGTGGCGGTGATTGCGCCCACGACATTGTTGTCGCGTCAGCACTACCAGAACTTTGTCGAACGCTTTCGCGGGTTGCCGGTGCGCGTGCGACAATTGTCGCGGTTCGTCGGGACCAAAGACGCCAACCAAACCCGCGAGGATTTGGCGGCGGGCAAGGTCGAGATTGTCATTGGCACCCATGCAATATTGGCCAAAGGCGTGACGTTTGCCAATCTGGGGATGATCGTGATTGACGAAGAACAAAAGTTCGGCGTCATCCACAAAGAACGGCTGAAAGAACTGAAAGCACAGGTGCATGTGCTGACCCTGACCGCGACGCCGATACCGCGCACTTTGCAGATGGCTTTGTCGGGCGTGCGCGAGTTGAGTTTGATCGGCACACCACCCGTCGACCGGTTGTCTATCCGCACATACATTTCGGACTTTGACCCGGTAACAGTGCGCGAGGCCTTGTTGCGCGAACATTATCGCGGCGGTCAGTCGTTTTACGTGGTGCCGCGAATTTCCGATATTGATGAAATTCAGCAGTTTTTGCGCGACCATGTGCCGGAGGTTTCTGTGGTTGTGGCGCATGGGCAGATGGCTCCGGGGCAGCTCGATGACCGGATGAATGCGTTTTATGACGGCAAATATGATGTGCTGCTTGCGACGACAATTGTCGAAAGTGGGCTGGATATTCCGGCGGCCAATACATTGATCGTGCATCGCGCCGATATGTATGGATTGGCGCAATTGTATCAAATTCGCGGGCGGGTTGGACGGTCGAAAGTGCGAGCCTATGCTTATTTTACGACGGAACCCCGTCGTGCGAAATCGCCAGGGGCGGAAAAGCGGTTGCGGGTTTTGGGGGCGTTGGATTCGCTGGGGGCGGGGTTTACTTTGGCCAGTCAGGATTTGGACATTCGCGGGGCGGGCAATTTGCTGGGCGACGAGCAATCGGGGCATGTGCGGGAAGTGGGTTACGAGTTGTATCAGGAGATGCTGGAGGAAGAGATTCTGCGCCGCAAAGCCGGTGGGCGCGAGGATGCTTTGGAAGTGGAAGACACTTGGTCGCCGCAAATCAATCTGGGGGTGCCGGTGCTGATACCAGAGGCATATGTGCCGGATTTGGATGTGCGGCTGGGTCTGTATCGCCGGTTGTCGGGCTTGCAGGGACGTGTCGAACTTGAGGGATTCGCGGCGGAATTGATTGACCGCTTTGGCGCTCTGCCGCGCGAAGTCTCGGTTCTTATGAACGTCATGCGGATCAAGGCGATGTGTCATCGCGCCGGGATTGCGCGGCTGGATGCGGGGCCAAAAGGCGCAACGGTGCAGTTCCACAAAAACAAGTTTGGCAATCCGGCAGGGTTGGTTTCGTTCATTCAATCGCAGCGCGGGGCAGCGAGCGTGAAGGATAATCGCATCGTTGTGCGTCAGGTTTGGGAGCGCGAGGGCGACCGGATCAAGGGCGTTTATGCGATTGCCAAGGAACTGGCGGGGCTGACGGTAGGGTAAAAATTATCCTTGCAATTTCGGATATAGACTACGAATATGCAGGAATAATGGATAGAAACCTGCGTTCCTTGATCGAGCGCCGATTGACGCAATTTCCTGCTGTCGTGCTGCTTGGCCCGCGCCAAGTTGGCAAAACCACCCTTGCCAGGGCGATAGCGGATAGTCGCGGAAAGGGCGCGATTTACCTAGACCTAGAAAATCAAGCCGACCGCAACAAGTTGGACGATACGGACGCCTATTTCGCGGAACATTCAAACAAGCTGATTGTTTTGGATGAAATCCACCGGATGCCAGAAATTTTCGCCACCTTGCGCGGCCAGATTGACCATCGTCGTCGGGATGGACTTGAAGCTGGACATTTCTTGATACTTGGGTCGGCGGCGATTGAACTGATGCGGCAATCATCCGAAAGTTTGGCAGGCCGGGCCGTTCAAATTGAAATGACAGCGATCCAGCCACAGGAATTGGCCAAACAAGGGCCGACAATTGACTTGCTTTGGGAACGCGGTGGGTTTCCGCGTAGCTTGTTGGCGATTGATCAGGAATCCAGCTTGGTTTGGCGGAATGCGTTTATTCGGTCGTATCTGGAACGCGATATTCCGCAGTTCGGCTTTCGCATTCCGGCGGAAACGTTGCGCCGGTTTTGGACTATGCTTGCGCATGGCCAAGGCGGGATCGTGAATGCGCAACGGTTGGCGCAAAGCATGGATGCGAACTGGCATAGCGTAACCCATTATCTAGATTTGATGTGCGACTTGCTTTTAGTCCGCCGACTGCCGCCTTGGACCCGCAACGAAGGCAAACGCTTGGTGAAAGCGCCCAAAGTTTACGTCCGCGACAGTGGGTTGCTGCACTCGCTGTTGGGCTTGAACGACATTGAGGCGATATTGAGCCATCCGGTCGCCGGGCTAAGTTGGGAAGGGTTTGTCATTGAGGCCATGATTGCCGCCGCGCAGGACAAAGCGCGCGCGTGCTATTATCGGACAGCATCGGGGGCGGAATTGGATTTGGTGTTGGAATTCACCACGGGCAAATGTTGGGCAATTGAAATCAAAAAAAGCACGGCTCCGACTTTTGGCAAGGGGTTTACGGTCGCGGCCAACGACATAAAGGCCGAACGCCGGATTTTGGTTCACAAAGGTTTGGAAACATTCCCGATGCGCGGCGGTGTAGAAGCGATGTCGTTATTGGATTCAGTTGCAGCAGTGCAGACCCAGTGAACCCTGACGCCACAACAAACAGTCAATCGGCCAGACTGCGGCAAAGCGTTGTGAAAGATGCGTTTCCTGGCGTATGAGCGCATATGAAACGCGAAAACCATCCACAACCCAGCCTTTTGACCATCGCCCGCGCTTCTGGCCAAGGCGGGCAGGTCGAGGAGTTGAACCTTGGCCAGCGGGTGCGCGAATTGCGCAAGGCGCGCAACTGGACGCTGGAGCAGGCGGCGAAAAGGGCGGGGCTGGCGCGGTCTACCTTGTCGAAGATCGAGAATGAGATGATGTCGCCGACCTTTGACGCGGTGAGGAAGTTGGCGCAGGGGCTGGGCATCTCGGTGCCGCAACTGTTTACCCCGGCCAA
>JAYSSN010000173.1:0-4076 GCA_043720555.1 Rhodobacterales bacterium
CGGAATTCCGTTTCGCCCAGCCGGAATGTGGCGCCGGGGGTCAGGCCGAGCCTGTCCACCAGCACCCGGTCCATCACCGCACCGGGGCGGCCGTCCTGCACGGACAGCGCATCGGCGAGCGGCATCTCGGGGGTCAGTGTCACGGCACCCGTCAGCGGATAGGCATCATCCACCGCCTTGATCTGGGTCAGGGCACGGTCTTCCGTATCGCCCGCGCCAACGACGGCCATCGAGCGGAAATCCACAATCTCGCTGGTCTTTGTGGCCACGCGGTCCATGAAGGCGCGCTCCTCTGCCGTGGCGAAGCGATAGGTGAATTCCATCTGCGCATCGCCGCCAAGGATGATGGCGCCCTGATCTTGCAGCCCGTTCTCGATGGCGGACCGCACGATGCCCACCCCGGCAATGGCCGCGACGCCAAGTGCCAGACACGCGAGGAACACGCGGAACCCCTGCAAGCCGCCGCGCAGTTCGCGGCGGGCAAAGCGTGCTGCCAGACGAACGCTCATTCCGCAGCCGCGCGCAGATCGCCCGTATCGGATGCAATCCGGCCATCGACCATGCGCACGGTGCGGTCACAGCGCGCGGCAAGGTCGGGCGCGTGGGTGACCAGCACCAGGGTGGCCCCGTGCCGGTCGCGCAGGCCGAACAGAAGGTCCATGATCGCCAGCCCGTTCACGCCATCAAGGTTGCCTGTGGGTTCATCCGCCAGCAGGATCGCCGGGCGCGGCGCGGCGGCGCGGGCAAGCGCCACGCGCTGCTGTTCGCCGCCCGACATCTGGCTGGGGTAGTGGTGCATGCGGGGGGCAAGTCCCACGGCCTCTAACTCCGCCTGCGCCCGCGCGAAGGCATCGCGCGCGCCCGCCAGTTCCAGCGGCACGGCGACGTTTTCCAGCGCGGTCATGGTGGGGATCAGGTGGAAAGATTGAAACACCACCCCCATGTTTCCACGACGGAAGCGCGCCAAGGCATCTTCATCCATCCGGGTCAGGTCCTGCCCCAGAGCCGTGACGGTGCCGCCGGTGGCCTGTTCCAGCCCGCCCATCAGCATGAGGAGCGATGATTTGCCTGATCCCGACGGCCCGACAAGGCCCAGTGTTTCACCCTGCTGGACAGTCAGGGTGATCCCCTTCAGAATCTCGACCGGGCCTGCGTTGCCCGCCAGCGTCAGCCGCGCATCGTTCAGTGCCAAAACAGGATCAGCCATGCCGTATTCGTCCTTTGCCCTGCGTTCCCTTCGATATGGCGCAATGCGGGTGATCCGCAACTGCACAATGTCGTTCATTTTGATGGCCGGGATGGCGGCGGCCGAGCCTGTGACCATCGTGGCGCTGGGGGATAGCCTGACCGCAGGGCTGGGGCTGCCTGCGGATCAGGGGCTGGTGCCGCAATTGCAGGGCTGGCTGGATGCCCAGGGGGCCGGTGCGGTTGTCATCAATGCGGGGGTGTCGGGCGACACCACGGCAGGGGGTGCATCCCGGCTGGGCTGGGCGCTGACCGCGGACGCGGATGCGCTGATCGTCAATCTGGGTGGCAATGACATGCTGCGCGGACTCGATCCGGCCGAAGCGCGGGCCAATCTGGACATGATCCTGCGCGAGGCAAGCGCCAAGGGGCTGCCTGTGTTGCTGGTGGGCTTGCGTGCGCCGGGAAATTACGGGGCCGCGTACAAGACGGCATTTGATGCGATCTTTCCCGATCTTGCCGCCACCTATGATACCGGGCTGGTACAAAATTTTTTCGCGCCACTGGTCGATGCGGAAACCCTCCGCCTCAATGCCGCTTTGATGCAGGCTGATGGCATCCATCCCAACCAGGACGGGGTTGCGCTGTTGGTCCAATCCATCGGGCCGGCAGTGATCGCGCTGATCGGGAAAGTGGCGCCCTGAGCAGAGCGGTCAGGGTTTGGGCGCGTCAGGGTTCAGGAACTCGGCCTCGATGATGATACCGACGGCGTCGCCCACGCCGAAGTCCGAGCCGGGAGCGGGCACGCCCATACCCATGCCGAACTCTGACCGCATCAGGCTGCCGGTGGCCGAAAAGCCGATGCGCGCGCCGCTGGGATCGATATCATTGGCACCGTAACCGCCGTTGTAGGTGACCTGCAGCGTGATCGGCTTGGTCACCCCGTGCAGTGTCAGATCGCCGGTAACATCCGCCGTGTCTGCACCCGTGATAGCCACGGTGGTGCTGGTGAAGGTCATCGTGGGAAACTGCGCTGCATCCAGTAACTCCGGCCCCGCGATCACGGCGTTGAAGTCAAACGCCGGGTCTTTGTAGTGCGTCTCAACCGAGGCCGCATCGACCGTCGCCGTCAGCGTCATGCGGGCGGGATTGTCGGGGGTCAAAGGTCAGCGTTGCTTCGAAACCGGTGAAAAGGGCGGTGTAGTTGGAAAGTCCGATGTGACTGACCTGAAATAACAGCCGGGCATGGGCCGGATCAAGGTGATAGGTGCCTGCGGGTGGCGGGGCCATCTCTTGCGCGGTGGCGATCAGGGGGGCCACGGCAAGGCATGCGGCAAGGATCATGGGGCGGAACATGGGAGGTCTCTATGCTTAGTTGGTTACCTAAGCATTTCAACCCGTGCGTGCCGAGTCAAGTGCGCGCGCGCGAATTGCGTCCGTTGCCTCTGGTGTCTTGTACCAAAAGCCGTGATCGTGGTCAGGCAATAGCCTGAGGTTTCCCGATGTCCCTGATCCAGGACCTGACCGATCTGCTTGGCGCGGCGCATGTGCTGACCGGAGCCGATACCGCGCGCCATGTGCAGGACTGGACGGGCAAGTTTACCGCGCGCCCGCTGGCAGTGGCCCGGCCCGCCGACACCGATCAGGTCGCCGCCTGTATCCGGCTTGCAGCCAGGCATCGCGTGCCGGTGGTGCCGGTGGCGGGGCGGACGGGAATTGTCGGCGGGGCGATGACGGACGGCGGGCTGATGGTCAGCGTGGAACGGCTGAACCGCATCCGCGAGATCCGCGCCGATGCCCGCGTGGCGGTGGTGGAATCGGGTGTGGTGCTGAGCCGCCTGCACGAGGCGGCAGAGGCGCAGGGCCTGTACTTTCCGCTGTGGTTCGGGGCGCGGGGGTCAGCGATGATCGGCGGGGTTCTGTCCACCAATGCAGGCGGATCGAACGTGCTGCGCTATGGATCAACCCGCGCCTTGTGTCTGGGGCTCGAGGTGGTGCTGGCCGACGGACGGGTGCTGAATTTGATGAACGCGTTGCACAAGGATAATTCCGGCTATGATCTGCGCGATCTGTTCATCGGGGCGGAAGGCACGCTGGGCATTATTACCGCGGCGGTGATGAAACTGGTGCCTGCCGCGCGCGCCCACGCCACGGCGACCCTTGCAATGACGTCGGTTGCGGCGGCGCTGGCCCTGCTGAACCGGCTGCGCGATGCGACCGGCGGGCTGGTGGAGGCATTCGAGTTCATGCCCGACACCTACATGCGCAGGCTGGCCGAGGCGCGCCCCGATGTGCGGCAGGCGTTCGATCCGGCCCCGCCGGTGACGATTCTGGTGGAACTGGGAGCCACCGCCGACCGCGACATCACCCCCGGTGGCGATGGCCGCACGCCACTGACGGTGCTGCTGGAGGAAACGCTGGAACCCCTGCTGGCGGATGGCACGCTGCTGGATGCAGAAATCGCCCAGACCGAAGGCCAGCGCCGGGCGATGTGGCACAGGCGGGAACTGGCGGCGGAAATCACCTATGCCCGCAAGCCCGCTATCGACACGGATATCTCGCTGCCGCTGGACGGAATCGCTGCGTTCCTGACCCGAATACATGCGGCTCTTCCGGGCCTCGATGCCGGGGCCGAGACGATGGCCGTGGCGCATCTGGGCGATGGCAACATTCATTTCACGGTGTTTCCGACGCATGAGAACTCCGGGCTTTCCGACCGCGTGGTGACCACCATCGAGGATATCGTACGTGATCTGGGCGGCAGCTTCAGCGCGGAACACGGGGTGGGCCTGTCGAAAAAGCCGTCGATGGCGCGGCAGAAAGACCCCGTGGCGCTGGCCGTGATGCGCCAGATCAAGACCGCACTGGACCCGGAGAATGTGATGAATCCC
>JAYSSN010000174.1:0-4074 GCA_043720555.1 Rhodobacterales bacterium
GCAGTTCCGGGCGGCGTTTCAGCGGCGGCGCGATCTGGTGGTTGGCATGCTGAACCAGGCGCAGGGCATCAGTTGTCCGCGCCCCGAGGGGGCGTTTTATGTCTACCCGGACATTTCGGGCTGCATCGGCCGCGTGACGCCCAACGGGGTGACGATCACCGATGACGAGGTGTTCGCAACGGCCCTGCTGGACGACACCGGGGTCGCCGTCGTGTTCGGCGCGGCCTTTGGCGTGTCGCCGAATTTCCGGGTCAGCTATGCCACATCGGATGCGGTCCTGACCGACGCGTGCCAGCGCATTCAGGCCTTTTGCGCATCATTGCGGTGAGGGTGGCATGAGCGATCTTCCCGAATACTACTTCCGCATCCGTGATAACGGGGCCGTGGTGTTTCGGGTCGACACCGAGAACCGCCAGCGGCGGATCGACATGGAGGAAATCGCCACCGTCAACATCAGGAACGGCAATGTGAAGCCGCATGGAGAGCGCGCCCTGACGCCGGCCGAGACCGCGGTCATCACCGGCTGGATGGCCGCGCGGGTGGCGCTGCTGGCGGCGCGCGATCTTGATGATATCCGCCGGGCGGTGGATTATCTGAACATGACGACGCAGTGGGTGCAGGCCCGTGCGACCGACGCACAGCTGGATGCGGTGACCGATGATCTGCTGCTGTCGATGCATGATCTGCGCACGGTGCTGGTGCGCAAAAAGGCCGAACGGCTGCTGGCGGGCGAGGCGGAGTAGGGGGCTGTCTGCCCCCTCGGTGCGTGCCGCACCTCACCCCCGAGGATATTTTTCGACGAAAAATGGGCGACGTGGTCAGCGGCGGGGCATCGTTTCGGCCGGACCGATCCGGGCTGCGATGAAGGCGGGCAGCGCCTCGCACGCCGTCGCCAGGGCTTCGAGTTTGGGATAGGCGCCGGGCGGGAACGCCTGTGGCACCCGCAGGGTCATGTAGCTGATGGTGCACACGATCATCACATCGGCATGGCTGAGGCTGTCGCCGTACAGCCAGGGGTCGCCGCAGCGGGCCTCAAGGGCGGCAAGACCAGCGGCGAGCTGGCCGGAGCAGCGGGCATCCCATGCCACGCTGACGTGATCCGCCGGATGGAAGAAGTGTTCATAGAACAGGGCCACGGCTTTTTCAAAGCAGCCATAGCCAAGGGCTGTGGCCTGCATGATGCGGCGACGATCCTCGCCTGCGGGCGGGATCAGGGCGCGGGCAGGGCCGGTCGTTTCGTCAAGATGGTCGATGATGGCGCCCGAATCGATCAGCGCTTCGCCATCGTCGAGGATCAGGGCCGGGACGCGGATCAGCGGATTGATGGTTTGCACATGGGCAGCGTCACCGAAGACCGAACTGGCGTCGCGGGTGAAGGGGATGCCGTAGTGGTGCAGCGTGACACCGACGCGGCGGGTGACGGGGCTGTCGAACTGGCCGAGAAGGATCATGGTGCGCGGTCCTGACACTGGGGCAGAAGGCCGTCGCTGCCGACGGCACAGCGATGATCTGGCGGCCACGGCCGGTGACCAGCGGGATGGCGCCGCCGAAGGACGCGTTGACCCAGGACCGGATCACGGCGGGGGCGTGGCCGGACCGGGCCCGACGCTCCACGGGGTGTGGGGATGGCGGGCACGGGCAACGGCGCGGTTGATGTGGCCGACATGGCGGGCTTTCGATGCAGATGTTGCGATCAGCTTAGCGTCGTGTCGTGCGCCGGTAAAGCGGTCCGGCGGTCAGGCCGCCGATCCACCCACGGTCAGCCCGCCGATCATCAGGGTGGGCTGGCCCACGCCCACCGGCACCCATTGGCCGGACTTGCCGCAGTTGCCGATGCCGGGATCGAGGACGAGGTCGTTGCCGATGGCGCGGATGTGTTGCAGCGATGTGGCGCCGTCGCCGATCAGGGTGGCACCTTTGACCGCGGCACCGACGATGCCGTTCTGGACGCGGTAGGCCTCGGTGCAGGAGAACACGAACTTGCCGTTGGTGATATCGACCTGACCGCCGCCAAAGCCCACGGCATAGATGCCGTCCTTCAGACCCGCGAGGATATCCCCGGGATCATCGGGGCCTGCCAGCATGTAGGTATTGGTCATGCGCGGCATCGGGATATGTGCAAAACTGTCGCGCCGTCCGTTGCCGGTGGGCGCGACCCCCATCAGGCGGGCATTCTGACGATCCTGCATGTAGCCGACCAGCACGCCGTCGTCGATCAGCACGTTTTTGGCCGATGGCGTGCCTTCATCATCAACGCTGATCGAGCCGCGCCGGTCGGGCATGGTGCCATCGTCAAGCACCGTAACACCGCGCGCGGCGATCTGCTGGCCCATCAGGCCCGCGAAGGCCGAGGTTTTCTTGCGGTTGAAGTCGCCTTCGAGACCATGACCGATCGCCTCGTGCAGCAAAATCCCCGGCCAGCCGGGGCCGAGCACCACATCCATCATGCCTGCCGGGGCGGGCACGGCATCGAGGTTTACCAGTGCGATGCGCAGGGCTTCTTTCACGACCGGCTGCCAGTGTTCGCGCGTCATCAGGCGGGCAAGGCCAAAGCGGCCGCCGCCGCCGGTGCCGCCCTGTTCGCGCTTGCCGTTGCTTTCGATGATGACCGACACGTTCAGCCGCGCCATGGGCCGGATGTCGGCAAGGCGGATGCCTTCGGGGCGCAGGATTTCAATCTCTTGATAACTTGCGGCAATGGTTGCACTGACCTGCACCACACGGGGGTCCAGTGCCCGGGCATAGGCGTCAATCTCGCGCAGCATGTCGATCTTGACGGCAAAGGTGGCGTCCAGCATCGGGTCGGCATCGGAATAGAGCCGGGCGTTGGTGCCGCGCGGCGCCGGTGCCATGGTGCCGCCGCCATCACCCACGGCAAGGCGCGCGGTTTCAGACGCGCGCCGCAGCGCCTTTTCCGAGATTTCAGTGGCATGGGCATAGCCCGCGACCTCGCCCCGCACTGCGCGCAGACCGAAGCCTTCGGAGGCATCATAGCTGGCCGACCGGATGCGACCGTCATCCAGAACGATCGCTTCGGACCGGCGCCGTTCGAGGAAAAGCTCGCCATCATCCGCCCCGGCTGTGGCGGCGCGCAGCACCCGCAGCGCCACCGCTTCGTCAAGGTGCGTCTCGAAAGGGCGGAAAGGGGCGTCGGTCATGGGGGCACTGTCCTGAAATGATCGTCACGGCGTTACTATGCCGCAACTCTTTTGCTTGTGGATCATGGCTTAATATGGTTTCAGATGCGGCGCAAACAACCGGGATTCTCGGATGCGTTCCGGGGCCGGGGACAAGTGGCGCAAAGCCGCAACAGGATACGGGAACAGACCATGCGACTTCTGACTTCGCTGAATGCAACGGTTGCGGCACTTTGCCTGATGGTGGGTGGTGCTGTGGCGCAGGGCCTTGAGATTGTGGGCCAGCCTTTGCCGCAGGGGACGGGCTTTCAGCCCGCCGCCACCGAACTTGCGCGCGATATCGAATGGCTGGATCAGTTCCTGCTGATCATCATCACGGTCATCACGGCCTTTGTGACGGCGCTGATCATCTGGTGCGTCGTGCGTTACAGCGCCCGTCGCAACCCCAACCCATCGACCTTTACCCACAACTCGCCCATCGAAGTGGCGTGGACGGTCGTGCCGATCGTGATCCTGGTAATCATCGGGGCATTCTCGCTGCCGGTGCTGTTCAAGCAGCAGTCGATCCCGGTGGCCGAAATCACCATCAAGGCGACGGGGAACCAGTGGTACTGGACCTACGAGTATGTCGATGCGGAAGTTGCCGAGGGTGAAGCCGTAGTGTTTGACAGCAACATGATCGGCTCGCCCTCTACGGGTGGCACCAATGTGCTGACGCCCGAGGTCGAGGCCCAACTGGTGGCGGCCGGCTACAGCAAAGAGCAGTTTCTGCTGGCGACCGACACGGCGATGGTCGTGCCGGTGGGCAAGACAGTGGTGCTGCAGGTGACGGGGTCGGACGTCATTCACGCCTGGGCGATGCCTGCGTTCGGTGTGATGCAAAGCGGCGTGCCGGGGCGGCTGTCCTTTCTGTGGTTCAATGCGGACCGCGAAGGGA
>JAYSSN010000175.1:0-1695 GCA_043720555.1 Rhodobacterales bacterium
CCACGGGGTTATCAGGCCGACCACGCCGATGGGTTCCAGTGCGATCCGGTCATTTGGCGCGTGCGGCCCCAGCGGGCGGACCCATTCGATCTGCTCGAAGGCGGTCAGAAAGTTTTCCAGGTGCCAGGGCAGGCATTCGGCCTGATCGTCGCGGGCCATGTCGATGGGCGCACCCATTTCCAGACTGATGGCATGGGCCATTTCTTCTTTGCGCGCATGGTATTGCTCCAGAATCCGGCCGACCAAGGCGGCGCGTTCGGCGGGTGCCGTGGCCGACCAGTCGGGCAGGGCGGCCTTGGCGGCGGCCACGGCGGCATCGGTATCGGCCTGTCCGCCCAGCGAGATCATTGCGCAGGGGCGTTCGGTTGACGGGTCGATGACCTGATAATCGGTGCCCGCCAGCGGGGCCACCCATGCGCCGTTGATATAGAAGTTGCGGTGTTGCAGCATGATCTTCTCCCTGACCTGACGGATTTGCATGGCGGCCTTGCCGGGGCAGCGTAGCGGCCAGCGGTTGGTTTGACTATATAGTCCACAGACGGCTGCACCCTGCCGCAGCGCGACATCGAACAAAGGATCACCGACATGGGCCTGCGCCTGAATGATACCATCCCGAACCTGACCGTGGACACCGATCAGGGCACGGTTACCTTGCATGACTGGATCGGCGACCACTGGGCCATCCTGTTTTCCCACCCCAAGGATTTCACCCCGGTCTGCACCACCGAATTCGGAGCCGTGGCGCAGTTGGAGGCTGAATGGGCCAGGCGCGGCACCAAGGTGATGGGCATTTCGGTGGATGGCGTCGCCGATCATGCCAGGTGGAAAGTCGATATCGAAACCGCTGGCGGGGCGAAGCCCGGCTTTCCGATTGTCGCGGACACGGATCTGACCCTGTCGAAAGCCTTCGACATGCTGCCCGCCGAGGCCTATCTGCCCGAGGGGCGCACCCCCAACGACACCGCCACCGTGCGTGTGGTGTTCATCATCGGCCCGGACAAGAAGCTGAAGCTGAGCATGACCTATCCGATGACCGTCGGCCGCAACTTTGCCGAGGTATTGCGGGCGCTGGATGCCTTGCAACTGACCGCTGCGCGCGGCGTGGCGACCCCGGCAAATTGGGAGCTAGGGCAGGATGTCATCATCCCGGCCTCGGTCAACGACGCCGATGCACTGGCCAAGTTCGGGCCGTTCGAGACGGTGTTGCCGTATCTGCGCAAGGTAAAGTTGACGAATTGACCAGCTTTCTACCCCATTTCTTTGGTTCTTAAATATCCCCGCCGGAGGCTCCGACTTCGATACCTGCCGCGCCGATCAAGGGTGGGAAACCCGCCTCGCCACCCCGATCAGCCCCATGTCGCGGGCGCTGACCGGGACCAGGCCAAGCCGCAGCCGCTCACCCGTCTACATCCCGCGCAGGGGGGCCTGCCATGCCATGGATCACTTGTGCAAATCCCTGCGCCCGCCCGATGTGGACGAGGTTGGCAAAGGCGTCGGCGCGCCGGTGTTTCATATGGACACCCCTGTTTGGCACCGGAATATCATGGCGTCCTGTCAGGACCTGTCAGGAGACGAACACAACGGTGCCCACCGGCACCCGGTCATACAGGTCGATGGCATGGTCGTTGATCAGCCTGACGCAGCCGGACGAAAACGACTGGCCGATGGTCCAGGGCTGCGGTGTGCCGTGGATCC
>JAYSSN010000176.1:0-1693 GCA_043720555.1 Rhodobacterales bacterium
TCCAGTTGGTCAGTGCCGACGTGGCGATGGGCGAGACCAGTTCGGTCTGCACAATCGACGGCAGGCGTTCGCCAATGGTTTCCCAGCAGTCATAGGCCGTGGAGCCGGACAAAAGCTCGGTCTGGGTGTTCGGGAAGATGTCGGCCTTGCCCGACACCGCCTTTACGCCCGAAGTCGCCATGAAGTCCGCCAGAATGCGGTCCTGAACCGTCACCGACAGACCGACAGTGCGCAGTTCCTGCGCTGCGAGATGTTCCGCAGCAAAGGCTTGCTGACCGCCAAGAAGCGGCAAACCGCCAGCCGCCAGGGCCACGGTTCCGGCAGTTCCTTTGAGGAACCGGCGCCGGGATAGAGACGTATCTTTCATTTTCTTACCTCCAGGTTGCTGTTTTTAATGCCTTTCATGCGTGATCGGATCAGTAGCGCCCGACCAGCAGTCCTCCGTCCACCACCACCACCTGACCCGTGATGTACCGGGCCGCGTGGGACGCCAGAAACAGGGCAACATCGGCAATGTCTTCAGGTTCGCCGATCCGCCCCATCGGAATGAATTCCCCGGCCTTGTCCGCAGCTTCGGGGCCAAGGGAATGTTCGCGCGACAAAAGCTGTGCCGTGCGGATGTAACCCGGGGCGATGCCGTTCACCCGGATGCCGTCGCGCGCAAGCTCAACCGCAAGCCCGCGCACCAGCCCCACGACCCCCGCCTTGGCTGCCGAATAATGCACATGCTCGTCCCAGCCGTAAGCCACGCCCATGATCGACGACAGGGCGATGATCGCCCCCGACCTGCGGGCCTTCATGCCGGGCAGGGCGGGCCGCACGACGCGGAAAATGCCCTTGAGATCAATGTCAAACGTGTGATCCCATTTTGCGTCGGTCAGCTGGTCCAGCGGCACCCGGTGCGCGATGCCCGCATTGGCGACAATCACGTCGATCTGGCCATGCTTGACCTCGACCGCCGTCACCACGGCGTCGGCATTCTCGGTCGACCGCACATCAAGGGCATGGAATTCGGCACTGCCGCCCGCCGCTGTGATCGCGGCCACCACGGCGCGGCCTTCGTCGTTCAACACATCGGTGACGACGACATGATAGCCCGCCTTGGCAAAGGCCAGCGCTGACGCGCGCCCGATGCCGATGCCTGCGCCGGTAATCAGAGAAACTTTGGTCATAGCATCACATCCCCCGAATTCGGGCCAAGCGTCTGGCCGACGAACAGTGACGCTGCCGGGGAACACAGGAAGGCCACCGTTGCCGCCACTTCCTGAGGTTCGCCAAAGCGCCCAAGCGGCAGTTCGGCGGCTTTGCTGCGTTGCCAGTCGGCGGAAAGTTGGCGCACCAGCGGCGTGTTGATCGGCCCCGGTGCCACCGCGTTTACCCGCACGCCCTGCGCCGACACCTCGCGAGCCAGCGCCTTGGTCATCCCGATGATGCCGGCCTTTGCCGCCGCATAATGCACCAGTTCGATCCCACCGATCTGCCCAAGCTGAGACGCGATATTGACGATTACGCCAAAGCCGCACGCCAGCATCCCCGGCAACACCGCATGGGTGCACAGAAACGTGCCGCGCAGATGCACCGCGATCATGCGATCAAAATCGGCGGGCGTCAGATCGACGAACCGGCGTTGCTGCACGAAGCCTGCGTTGTTGATCAGATGCGTCACCGGCCCAAAGGCCGCCTCGCAAGCCGC
>JAYSSN010000177.1:0-1693 GCA_043720555.1 Rhodobacterales bacterium
GCTGCACATGACGATCAAGGAGCCCGGTTTGGGCGGTATGCGGCTGAAAACCGTGCAACTTGACATGAGCTTTGCCCAGGCGCTTGGCAAAGAGGTCGATATGGCCGACGCCTACGAACGGCTGATCCTTGACGTTATCCGCGGTAACCAGACCCTGTTCATGCGCGGTGATGAAGTCGAGGCCGCTTGGGCGTGGACAGACCCGATCATTCAAGCATGGGCCGATTCCTCGGAAAAGCCGCAGCAATACGACGCCAACGGTTCCGGCCCCGATGCCGCGCTTGCCCTGATGCACCGCGACGGGCGTGAATGGCGGGAAATCGAGGGCTGATGACAGTCACCGTTCATTATCCCGACCGAAATGCCCTGATGACGGGACTTGCTGGCTTGGTCGCCGATCAACTGCGCGAGGCGATTGTTGCCAAGGGTAATGCATCCTTGGCAGTTCCCGGCGGCACCACACCCGCGCCATTCCTGAACGCCCTCAGCCACGCCGATCTTGACTGGTCCAAAGTCACTGTCATGTTGACCGATGAGCGCTTTGTGCCGGAAAGTTCGCTACGTTCAAATACGCGGCTGCTGCGCGAAACGTTGCTGCAGTACAGTGCCGCCAATGCGACGCTGGTGCCGTTCTTCAGCCCGGCCGATAAGCCCGAAGATGTGTTGCAAAAGCTTGCCACCAACATCGCCCAATCCCTCCCGCTTGATGTCGCCGTTCTGGGAATGGGCGAAGACATGCACACCGCCTCAATCTTCCCCGGTGCCGACCGATTGGCCGAAGCGCTTGATCCGAACGGCAAGACTGTCCTCTTGCCCATGCGTGCACCGGGTGCACCCGAACCGCGCTTGACCCTTACCGCACCCGTTCTTCGCGCGACAAACCACCTGCATCTGCTCATCACCGGACCAGCCAAAAAGGCGGCATTTGAAAAAGCAATGTCCACTCCAAACCCAACAGATGCCCCCGTGCGCATCCTGTTCGACGCCACCCACCCGCTGCATATTCATTACGCCGACTGAAAGGAGGGGCCAATGACCCTTCAAAACACCATTCATAACGTTACGAATCGCATCAAAGCGCGCTCCAAACCGCTGCGCTTGGCCTATCTCGAACGCATGAAAGCCGCCCGCGACAAAGGCCCGCGCCGAGCGCATATCTCGTGTGGCAACCAGGCCCATACCTATGCGGCGATGGGAGTTGACAAGGATCGGATGGCGCATACCGACGCCGGAAACCTCGGCATCGTCACTGCCTACAACGACATGCTGTCGGCGCATCAGCCCTATGAGCATTACCCCGAACTGATCCGCAAAACCGCTCGCGCCGCCGGCGGAACCGCGCAAGTTGCCGGTGGCGTTCCCGCCATGTGCGACGGTGTCACCCAGGGCCAGGCCGGGATGGAACTGTCGCTGTTTTCGCGCGATGTCATCGCCCTGGCCGCTGGCATTGCCCTTAGTCACGACGTGTTCGATTCCACCGTCTACCTTGGCATCTGCGACAAGATCGTTCCCGGACTGGTGATCGCCGCCGCCACTTTCGGCCACCTGCCCGCCGTCTTCCTGCCCTCCGGACCGATGCCCAGCGGCATGCCGAACGAGGAGAAAAGCAAAGTCCGCAACCTGTTCACCCAGGGCCTCGCCACCCGCGAGGAATTGCTGAAAGCCGAGATGGACAGCTACCATGGCCCCGGCA
>JAYSSN010000178.1:0-4056 GCA_043720555.1 Rhodobacterales bacterium
GCGCGACACCTTGTATGTGCCACCCATGGCGATGGTTACCGTGGCACTCGATGCCGGCGAGGCGGCGCGCTGGATGCTGCACTGCCACCACATGCCGCATCTGTCGACCGGCATGATGACAGAGTTCGCCGTATCGGCGTGATGCGCCCGTCTGCATGCTCCAGTCTGCATGCACCAATCTGCGGGCAAATGGCACGTTCGGCCGTGCTGTTGCCACGCAGTCGCCCTGAAACAAGCGGTGGCGCACCGGGTGTGCGCCACCATCACGCGACCTGTCGAGGACGATCATCCATGAAGCGGCGCACCTTGCTGCAATCCGGCCTCGCCATTGCCCTGACGGCAGGCCCGGCACTGGCACGGGCGCCGTTCACGCTTGCGGGCGAGCCGTTACCACTGCTGTCACCGCCTTTGGAAGACGACCAGGGGCGCGCATTGACGCTTGGCAGTTTTGCAGGTCGCATCATCGTGCTGAACATCTGGGCCACCTGGTGCCCGCCCTGCCGCGACGAAATGCCGACACTGGATGCCTTGCAGGGCCTGCTCGGGGGCGAGGGTTTCGCGGTTGTGCCTGTCGCGATCGACGCGGGCGGCATCGCGGTCGCACGCCAGTTCTACCGCGACATCGGTATTCGCAATCTTGGCCTGTATTGGGGTGACGACATGCGCGTCAAGCTGGCGTTCGGTGTCATTGGCCTGCCGACAACCGTTTTGATCGACCGCAAGGGCCGTGAACTGGGCCGCGTCACTGGCCCGGCGGTCTGGGACGGTCCGCAGGCGGTCGCGCAGATCGCCCGCGTCATTGCAGAAAACTGAGCGTGCAGAAACGATACACCATCATGTGCCCACAGCATGCGATCATTGCCAGCGCCTGCACGACCACAATGTATGCTGAAACAGGAGAGATAAATTGGTAAAGCAGCGCCACCTCAATCGACTCGTTCTCGCGTTCACCGCCACGGCCGTCTTCGCCATCAGCGTGGTGCCCGGCGGGGCGCGCAGCGCGCTCGGCCTTGGCGAGTTTCTGCAGACTGCGGCGTTTCACGGGCTTGCAGTTGATCCGGAAAACCCCGCGCGCCTGATCGCGGCAACCCACAGCGGGCTTTACGCCCTCGATCCGGTCAGCATGCAGTCAGCCCCGATCGGAGAGATTGACCATGACCTGATGGGGTTCAGCGCCGATCCGGTACAGTCCGGCCGGTTTTTCGCCAGCGGCCACGATGCCGCGATGACCGGCAACCTCGGCGTCATCGGCTCGCAGGATGGTGGTCTGAGCTGGACCGCGCTGTCGCCGGGCGTGGGGGGGCCGGTCGACTTTCACCAGATGGAACTGAGCCGGGCAGATCCAGAGATCCTCTATGGTGTCTATGGCGGCCGGATGGTGCAGCGCAGCGATGATGGCGGCAAAAGCTGGCGCAATGTCGGTCAGGCCCCCGAAGGACTGATCGACATTGCAACGTCGCCCAGTGATCCCGAAAAACTGTTTGCGGCCACCCAGACCGGGCTGCTGCAAAGCGTTGATGCCGGAGCAAGCTGGCTTGCGGCGCATGACACGGCGGCACCCGTCAGCTTTGTCGATGTCGGCACTGACGGTTCGGTCTTTGCGTTCATGCTGGGGCAGGGGTTGATCCGCGCCGATGAGGCGACGCTTGACTGGCAGCCGGTCAACGCGGATTTTGGCGACGGCTATATCCTGCATTTTGCACGGGATGCAAAAGATCCCGCGCGCATGTTCGGCCTTACCGGCACCAATGCGTTGCTGTCATCTTCGGACGCCGGGGCCAACTGGACGCTGATTGCCAAACCATGAACCGCCATGACGACGCCGTGCACATGCGGCGTCGCCATGCACCGTCACAACGCCAACCGCCGCAGGCGCAACGCATTGGCGATGACCGATACCGACGACAGGCTCATCGCGGCTGCAGCAATCATCGGTGACAACAACGTCCCCGTCAGCGGATAAAGCACCCCTGCCGCCACCGGGATGCCCGCTGCGTTGTAGACAAAGGCAAAGAACAGATTCTGCCGGATGTTGCGCAAGGTGGCCTGCGCCAGCTTGCGCGCCCGCACGATGCCCATCAGATCGCCGCCCAACAGGGTGATGCCCGCACTTTCCATCGCCACATCTGCCCCGGTGCCCATGGCGATGCCCACATCGGCCGCAGCAAGGGCAGGGGCGTCGTTCACCCCGTCGCCCGCCATTGCGATCTTGCGTCCCTGCGCGCGCAGGCTGTCGATCAGCACCTTCTTGGCCTCGGGCAGGACCCCAGCACGCACCTCGTCAATCCCGAGCTTGGCCGCAACGGCCTGTGCGGTGCGCGCATTGTCACCCGTTGCCATGATGACCCGTATCCCCAGAACGTGCAGCGCCGCAATCGCGGCGGCGCTTGTTTCCTTGATCGGATCAGCCACCGCGACGATCCCCGCGAGGGTGCCGTCAATCGCCACGAACATCGCGGTCTTGCCAAGGGCGCGCAGGGCATCAGCCGTGGCGTCGGCCCCCGCCGTATCCAGCCCCAGATCGCGCATCATCGCGGCATTGCCCAGAGCAGCGGGCCGCCCGGAAACCACGCCCTTCACACCCTTGCCGGTGACGGCCTCGAAGTCGGTCGCTTGCAACTGCGCCAGTGCCTTGGCCGCCGCCCCTTCGACGATCGCCTCGGCCAGTGGATGTTCTGATCCGCGTTCAAGCGCCGCTGCGATGGCAAGGATGTCATCGGCGCTGATCGCCCCAAGCACCACCGTATCGGTCAACGTCGGCTTTCCAAGCGTCAGCGTGCCGGTCTTGTCCACAATCAACGTATCGACGCCCGCCATCCGCTCCAGCGCCTCGGCATCCTTGACCAGGACGCCGGCCTGCGCCCCGCGCCCGGCAGCCGTGGTGATCGATATCGGCGTGGCCAGCCCAAGCGCACAGGGGCACGCGATGATCAGCACCGACACCGCCGAGGCAAACGCAAAGATCAGCGCAGGCTGCGGCCCGACCAGCAGCCATGCCGCGAAGGCAAGCACGGCCACCAGGACCACCAATGGCACAAAGATCGCCGAGACCCGGTCGGCCAGCCCCTGGATCGGCGCTCGCGACATGCGCGCGCCTGCAACCATGGCAACGATCTGGGCCAGAACGGTATCCGCCCCAACCTTCGCCGCCTCGATCACCAGCGAGCCGTTCTTGTTGATCGTGGCCCCGGTCACCAGATCGCCGGGGCCCTTTTCCACCGGCATTGACTCGCCGGTCAGCATGCTTTCATCAAGGCTTGATGTGCCCGAAATCACCACGGAATCCACCGGAACCGCATCGCCGGGCCGCACCCGCAGGCGATCTCCGGCCATGACGTTTTCCAGCGGCGCGTCATATTCGCTGCCATCGGGCAGCATGCGGCGCGCGGTTTTGGGCGCAAGGTCCAGCAGCGCGCGGATCGCGTCGCCGGTGCGTTCGCGGGCGCGCAGTTCCAGCACCTGGCCCACAAAGACCAGCGCCACGATCACCACCGCTGCCTCGTAATAGGTGCCGACCATGCCACCCATGCGGTATTGCTGGGGAAAGATCCCCGGCAGGAATGTGGCAACCAGCGAATACAGGTACGCCGCCCCGACCCCCAATGAGATCAGCGTCCACATATTAGGCGAGCGGTTGACGACCGAGTCCCAGCCGCGCCGAAAGAACGGCAGCGCGGCCCACAGGATGATTGGCGTCGCCAGTGCGAATTCCAGATACATCGCGTTCTGATGCCCGATCGCGTTGCGCAGGTTCAGGCCTACCAGCGGTCCCATCGTCAACCCCAGCAGCGGCACCGCCGCAGCGGCGCTGATCCACATGCGCCGGGTGAAATCCACCAGTTCCGCACTCGGCTCATCCGAGGGCAATACCGGCTCCAGCGCCATGCCACAGATCGGGCAGGAACCGGGGGCATCGCGGATGATCTCGGGGTGCATCGGACAGGTGTATCTGGTGCCGGCGACGACGACCTTCCCGCGCCTGGCGGCATTGCCAGATGTATAGAACCACGGATCGGCCTTGAATGTCGTCTGGCATTTCTGCGAACAGAAATGAAA
>JAYSSN010000179.1:0-10853 GCA_043720555.1 Rhodobacterales bacterium
GTCGACCCTGATAAAATCATCGCGGCCTTCGGGGCCGACACCGCGCGCTGGTTCGTGATGTCCGACTCCCCGCCCGAGCGGGACGTGGAATGGACAGCATCGGGGGCCGAGGCGACGTTCAAACACTTGTCCCGCGTCTGGGCTTTGTGTTCGCGCATTGGCGAGATGCCTGCCGATCACAAAGGTGACGGCGACGCCGATCTTGCCCGCGCCACCGCCCGCGCCATCCATGAGGTGACGCAGGGCATCGAAGGATTCGCCTTCAACAAGGCCATCGCCAAGCTGTACGAATTCACCAACACTCTGGCGAAGGCCAACGCCTCCACCTCCGCAATGAAACAGGCCATCCGCGCCCTTGCGCAACTGATGCAGCCGATGACGCCGCATATCGCGGAATCGATCTGGGCCTATCAGGGTGGTGCGGGCCTGTGCGCGCAGGCGCCATGGCCAAAAGCCGACCCTGCGTTGCTGCAAACCGATACCGTCACCCTGCCGATCCAGATCAATGGCAAGCGGCGGGCGGAAATCAGCGTGCCAAAGGACATGCCGGGGTCCGAGGTTGAAAAGCTGGTCATGGCCATGGATGATGTGCAAAAGTTCCTTGCCGGGCAGCCGGTGAAAAAATTCATCGTTGTTCCGGGCCGCATCATCAATGTCGTTGCTTGACCGCCGCACACTGCTTGCCTGCCTGACGCTCGCCGGGTGCGGCTTTGCTCCTGCGCTTGGCCCCGGCGGGGCGGCATCCGGCCTGCAAGGGGCGATCCGGGCCGACAACCCGTCTGACAAGAACGGCTTTGACCTGGTGGAGCGGCTGGAAGAACGCATTGGCCGACCGGAAACCGCGCGGTTCGATCTGGGATATGCCATCACCGCCACATCGGTCGGAGTCGGCATCACGCCGGACAGTGCCATCACGCGGTACAACCTGACGGGCAGCGTGGACTGGACCCTGACCGAGCGTGCCACGGGTGCCCGCGTGGCGGGGGGGCGGGTGGACAGCTTCACCTCATATTCCGCCACAGGCTCCACCGTCGCGGGTCTTGCCGCCGAAGAAGACGCGGCGTTCCGGCTGATGCGCATTCTGGCGGATCAGATTGTCAGTCGCCTGATTGCTTCGTCGGGGTCGTGGCTATGATCCTGAAAGGGATCGAGGCCACCCGCTATTTCGCCAAACCCGACCCCACCCGCGCGGGGCTGCTGATCTTCGGGGCCGATGCGATGCGCGTGGCGCTGAAACGGGCCGAGGTGATTGCCGCCCTGATCGGGCCTGACGGGGGGCCAGAGATGCGGCTGACCCGGATGTCGGGGGCGGATCTGCGCAAGGAGCCTGCACTGTTGCAGGATGCGGTCAAGGCGATCGGCTTTTTCCCCGGCCCGCGGGTCGCCTTTGTCGAGGATGCGACCGATACCCTCACCCCGCTGATCGCGGCCGCGATGCAGGACTGGCGCGCAGGCGACGCCCAGATCGTCGTGACCGCCGGTGGCCTGACCGCAAAATCCGCGCTGAAGTCACTGTTTGAAAAGCACCCCGGTACGGTCAGCGCCGGCTTGTACGACGACCCGCCCAGTCGTGAGGAAATCGAGGATGCGTTGCGCAAAGCGGGGCTGAAACATCTCGACCCTGCGGCATTGGCCGACCTGAACACCCTCGCGCGCAGCCTTGATCCGGGTGATTTCCGCCAGATGCTGGACAAGATCGCGCTGTACAAATGGGGTGACGACACACCCCTGCTGCCGTCCGAAATCGCGGCCCTCGCCCCCGCCACCATCGAGGCCGAAGTCGAGGATGTGGTCAACGCCGCTGCAGACGGCCGCATTGCCGATATCGGCCCGCTGATGCGGCGGCTGGAAGGCCAGGGCATGCAACCCGTCACGCTTTGCATCCGCGCCCTGCAACATTTCCGCATCCTGCATGCGGCGGCATCCGACCCGACCGGGCAGGCCATGAACCGCGCCCGCGTGAATTTCAAAGCGAAAGAGGCGATGCAACGCCAGGCCGCCAACTGGGGTTCGCGCCGGATCGAGGATGCGCTGACCGCGCTGATCGACTGCGACCTGACGCTGCGCTCGACCTCCCGCGCGCCGACAATGGCACTGATGGAACGCACGCTGATGCGGCTGGCAAGCATGCGACGCTGAACGCAGACCGCTGTTTTCTCCTTGCAAGAATACTCATTTCCCGCAACCGGGTTGGCGCAGCCGGACGGCTGCGGACGAAACCTGCGCGCCGCGCACAATGTGACCCCTTTGCCACCGGCGCAACGACCGCCTTTTATAAACCGGGTCGGCACCGGGGTCGGGACAATCATGATTATCTGCTGATATCATCGCAGGCAGAAACTGAAGGGGGTTCAGGCCATGGCAAATTACACTCGGAATTACATTCTGGTTGGTCTCGTCTGGCTGGTTGGCGGAACGATCTTTGGCGCCTGGCTTGGCGCGTCCGGAAATTTTGTCTATTCCAACTCCCACGACCACGCCAACTTGCTGGGTTTTGTCACATCGGTTCTGTTCGGCCTGCTGCATTGGGCCTGTCCGGCCCTGGGACAATCCAGAATAGCCTTGCCGCAATTGGTCATCCATGAAGCTGGAGCAGGGCCTTGGTGGCCGGCAAAGTCCTCGTGGATGGCGGAACAGAGAACTTTCTGCTGATCCTAGGCTCGCTGGTGATCATTCTGGGCGGTCTGCTGATGCTGGTGATGTTTGCCATGCACGGCAGAACCGGCCTGTCGTTTTCGCCATCCCGCGCCTGGACCTGTCCGTCATGACGGGGTAACAGATTGAAACTGCTGCCAATACGGGCAGCGCCGTTTGGGCCGACACCGGTTCCACCCGGTACGTGCACAAGGCTGCCACATGTCGTCGTCCTATGCCCCCCTGCACCTTGCCTGCGCCGCGCTTGGGACGCGGCTGTTTACCGTCACCACCATCGACGATGCCGCAGGCGTTGCCCGCCGCGCCTTTACATCGCACCCGGTGGAGTATCCCGCGCATGGCACCAAGCCCCTGACGCGGGATGGCTGGTATGACCATTGTATCTCGGGCCGCCAGACGTTTGTCGCCAATACCGTGCCAGAGTTTTCGAAGTATTTTTTCGACCACGCACTGATCACGTCCCTCGGCCTTGGTTCGTGCATCAACGTTCCCGTCTTCGCGGGTGCTGGCCCCGTTCTGGGCACCGTCAACCTGCTGGCCGAAGAACACCACTTTGCCCCCGGTCGGCTGGCCGCTTACCATGACCTGATCGCCCGCTGTCATGCTGCCCTCGTCGCCGCCATGACCAGCGGTTGACAGGCGCGTGCACCGCCCGCAATCCTGCTGCATGGCCTTTACCCTTCGCCAGTTGCAGTTCTTTGTCGCGGCGGCCGAGGCGGGTTCGGTGTCTGGTGCCGCGCGTGCCCTGTCCATCTCTCAATCGTCAGTGACCGAGGCGATCCGTGCGCTGGAAGATGACCTTGGCGTGCCGCTGTTTGACCGGCAGCCGCGCGGGCTGCTGATCACGCACAAGGGGTCGGCCTTTCTGCGCCATGCGCGCCAGATCCTCGCTGATGTCGCCACCGCCCGCTCGGCGTTCCGTGATGAAAGCGAGGCGACGACGGGCCGCCTGTCGTTGGGCGTGACCTCGCTGGTGGCGGGCTATGTGCTGTCGGATATCCTGTCGCGCTTCCGGCGGGCGCATCCGCAGGTCGATCTGAACGTGATCGAGGACAACGGCGATTACCTGCAACACCTGCTGATCGGTGGAGAGCTGGACGTGGCGGTCCTGCTGACCTCGTCGGTCAAGGATCGCATGGCCCTGCAGGTCGAAACCCTGCTTGTATCGCCTTACCGCCTATGGCTGCCGCTTGGTCACAAACTGGCACAACAAGAGGCGATCGCGCTGGATGAACTCGCCGGGCAGCCGCTGATCCAGCTGATGGTGGACGAGATCGAGGAATCGACCCGCCGCCTGATGGCCGCCCTTGCCGTCAAACCCGAAATCGCCTTTCGCACCCGCAGTGTCGAGGCCGTCAGGTCATTGGTCGCCACCGGTGCAGGCCTCGCCATTCTGCCAAGCCTTGTCTACCGCCCCTGGTCGCTGGAAGGCGACAGGATCGAGATCCGCGACGTTTCGGGTGACTTGCCGTCGGTCCAGGTCGGACTCGCATGGCGGCGCGGCGCACCGCTGGCACCGCCCGCGCTGAACTTTATCCGCTCAGCACAAAGTGCGATCCCGACGCGGTGACAGCAACCGCATCACTCCGGCCCACATCGCCGCCGCAAGCCCGCGTACTTTCCGTTTGTGCGGTCCGCAAATCGGGCGGGAAAACCGGATGTCAATTTTGCCTGATGTGCGTCGGACCCATCGGTAAATCCGATACCCGCCTTCCGCGTTTTGTTATTGCGATTCCCCGACTGCACCTTACGCTTTGCGCATGACCGTAAATCCGGCAGCCCGCGCATGGGGCTTTTTCAGGGAGTCTTTCACAGATGCAGACCATTCAGAACCTTGGCAAGATCTCGGGCACAACCGCGCTTGCCCTGCTGACCGCCGTTACCCCCGTCATGGCCCAGATAAGCGCACTGGGCGCGGGCGAGGGGCAACTGAACATCGTCGCGTGGCCCGGCTATCTCGAACGTGGCGAAACCGACCCGGCCTATGACTGGGTGACAAAGTTCGAGGCCTCCTCGGGGTGCAAGGTCAATATCAAGACCGCCAACACATCCGACGAAATGGTCGCCCTGATGAACGAGGGCGGGTTTGACCTTGTCACCGCGTCGGGCGATGCGTCACTGCGCCTTGTGGCGGGCGACCGGGTGCAACCCATCAACGTCGATCTGATCCCGTCTTGGTCCGCGGTTGATGACCGCCTGAAAGATGCGCCCTGGCATACCGTCGATGGCACTCATTTCGGCGTACCCTATATGTGGGGCCCGAATGTGCTGATGTATAACACCGAGGTTTTCCCCGAACCGCCGACCAGCTGGAATGTGGTGTTCGAAGAAACGACCCTGCCCGATGGCAAATCGAACAAGGGCCGTGTGCAGGCCTATGACGGCCCGATCCATGTGGCCGATGCAGCCCAGTATCTGATGGCCACCAAACCCGAGCTCGGCATTACATCGCCATACGAGCTGAACGAAGATCAGTACAAGGCGGCCCTCGACGTGCTGCGCGTGCAGCGCACACTGGTCAGCCGCTATTGGCATGATGCGTTCATCCAGATGGACGATTTCAAGAACGAAGGCGTGGTCGCATCCGGCTCGTGGCCGTTTCAGGTGAACCTGCTGAAAGCCGAAGGGCTGCCCATCGCCTCGACCATCCCGGCCGAAGGTGCGACGGGCTGGGCCGATACCACGATGATGCATGCCGAAGCGGCCAACCCCAACTGCGCCTATCTGTGGATGGAGCATACCCTGTCATCCAATCTGCAATCGGACCTGTCGGTCTGGTTCGGGGCCAACCCGTCTGTCCCCGCCGCCTGCACCGACGGGCGCGGCTTGCAGACAGCCGAAGGCTGCGCCGCCAACGGCATGGACGATTTCGACAAGATCCGTTTCTGGACGACGCCCGTTTCGTCCTGCCCGGCCGGTGATTGCGTGCCCTATTACCGCTGGGTCAGTGACTATATCGGCGTGATCGGCGGCCGGTGACACCCATGAGGGGTGCGCGTTCGTGCGCGCCCCTGTCCCGCCGACTGTAGCGTGCGCTTCAGCGTACCGTCATCATTTCCGCATGCGGTGCGCTGAAGCGCACCCTAGGTTTTCGTCTGGACCCCCCGCATGACCGCTGCCGTCGAATTCCAATCCGTCACGCGCCACTTCGGCGCCGTGAAAGCTGTGGACGGCGTGGACCTGACCATCGCCGAAGGTGCGTTCTTTGCCATGCTGGGGCCATCAGGATCAGGCAAGACCACCTGTCTGCGGCTGATATCGGGCTTTGAAAAACCGAGCAGCGGCATGATCCGCATCTTCGGGCAGGATGTCAGCGACGTGCCCCCCAACCGGCGCAACGTGAACACGGTGTTTCAGGACTACGCGCTTTTTCCCCACCTGAACGTGCGTGACAACGTGGCTTACGGGCTGATGGTCAAGGGCATGTCCCGCAGCCAGCGTTACGCACGCGCCGAGGAAATGCTGAGCGTGGTCAAGCTCGACGATTACGGGATGCGCAAGCCCGCGCAGTTGTCGGGCGGGCAGCGCCAGCGTGTCGCACTGGCCCGTGCGCTGGTGAACGAACCCCGTGTACTGCTGCTGGACGAGCCGCTTGGCGCGCTTGACCTGAAACTGCGCGAGGCAATGCAGGATGAGCTGAAATCCCTGCAGCAGCGCCTTGGCATTACGTTCGTCTTTGTCACACATGACCAGCACGAGGCGCTGAGCATGGCCGACAGCCTTGCTGTTTTCAACGACGGCCGCATTGCCCAGATCGGCACACCTGCGGATATCTATGCCAGACCGCGAACGCGGTTCGTCGCCGATTTTGTGGGGTCATCCAACGTGCTGCCCCCTGGTGTCACCCGGGCGCTGGGCGGTCCGGCGAAATGGTCATCCCTGCGGGCCGAGGCCCTGACACTTTCGCCGCCCGGCGGCAGCGTCCTGTCCGGCCCGGTAACAACGCTGCGCTATCTTGGGGCGGGCACCCGTGTGATGATTGCAGCCGCCGGCACCGACATCGGGGTGATTGTACCTGCCGGCCAGCCCGTTCCCAATCCCGGCGATACCGTCGGGCTGGCCTTTGCGCCAGACGCCCTGCATGTGATGGACGACGCATGACCGCCCCCGCCATCTTTGCCGAACGCGGGCTGGCCGACCGGTTGACCGCCGCCTTCTGGCGGCACCCGACCCTGCTGCTGGTGGTGCTGATCGCGCCGCCACTGATCTGGCTGGGCGTCGTCTATCTGGGCGCGCTTGCAGCCCTGCTTTTGCAATCCTTTTACGCAATCGACGAATTCTCGGGTGTGGTGAAGGAAGAATTCACCCTGAAAACCTATGCCGAACTTCTCCGCCCGTCCAACTTCGACATCATCCTGCGCACGCTGCTGATGTCGGCGGCGGTGACCGTGGCCAGCGCCATCATTGCGTTTCCCGTCGCCTATTACGCCGCCCGCTATGCCCGTGGCCGCTGGAAGGCGGTGTTCTATCTGGGGGTGCTTCTGCCACTCTGGTCATCGTACCTGGTCAAAGTCTATGCGTGGAAACTGATCCTTGCCAAGGAAGGCATCATCGGTTGGGCCGCGGATGCCAGCCATACCAGCGGTATCCTGAACGCAGTCCTGTCGATCCCCGGCATTGGTGGCAATTCCCTGTCCACGTCGTTCATCGGCACATGGATCGTTTTCGTCTATGTCTGGCTGCCCTACATGATCCTGCCGATGCAGGCGTCGCTGGAACGGGTGCCGGCATCCATGCTGGAGGCGTCCGCCGACCTTGGTGCCACCCGCGCGCAGACGTTTCGCACGGTGATCCTGCCGCTCGCCCTGCCGGGGGTGATTGCGGGATCGATCTTTACCTTTTCGCTGACCATGGGCGATTACATCATCCCCCAGATTATCGGCACGTCGGCCAATTTCATCGGCATGGCGGTTTTTCAGTTTCAGGGCACCGCCGGGAATCTGCCGCTGGCCGCCGCCTTTGCCGTCGTGCCGATCGTCATCATGGTGGTGTACCTGATGCTTGCCAAACGCGCGGGGGCGTTCGATGCACTCTGACCGCGCATCATTGGGCCTGAAGGCCGCGGCGATTGCGGGGCTATTGTTCCTGCACCTGCCGATCCTGCTGATCTTTCTGTACGCGTTCACGACCGAAGAGCGCACCTATCAGTTCCCCCCCCCCGGCCTGACCACCCAATGGTTCGCCGTCGCCTGGAACCGCGCCGATATCTGGCCACCGCTGTACCTGTCACTGAAGGTTGCCACGGTATCGACGCTGCTGGCGATGATCCTTGGCACATTGGTAGCGTCCAGCATGGCCCGGGCGCGGTTTTTCGGGCGCGAGCAGATCAGCCTGCTGATCATCCTGCCCATCGCGCTGCCGGGCGTCATCACCGGCATGTCGCTGCGGTCGGCCTTTGCCATGATGGACATCCCGTTTTCGACATGGACCATCATCCTTGGCCACGCCACATTTTGCATCGTCATCGTTTATAACAACGCCGTCGCCCGGTTTCGCCGCCTGTCGGGCGGGATACTGGAGGCGTCGGCCGATCTTGGCGCCGACAGCTTTCAGACTTTCCGCCACATCCTGCTGCCGAATCTCGGCTCGGCGTTGCTGGCGGGCGGGATGCTTGCCTTCGCCCTGTCGTTTGACGAGGTGATCGTGACCACCTTCACCGCAGGCCAGCAATCGACCCTGCCGATCTGGATGCTGAACGAGCTCGTCCGCCCCCGGCAACGGCCGGTCACCAATGTGGTGGCGATCATTGTCTTTGCCGCCACCTTCCTTCCCATCCTCGCAGCCTATGCCCTGACCCGCAGCGGAACAGAAACCGCCGGGGCCGGCAAATGAAAGGAACCCCCATGGATACCCTGCAGCCCGCCATTGATACCCAACTGCTGATCGGTGCATCTTTCGAGGCCGGCACCGAAGTGCGCGAGCAAATCCTGAACCCCCGCACCGGCGGCCTGATCCTCGAGGTGCCCGAGGCAAGCCAGACCCAGATCGACCGCGCTGTAGCTGCCGCGCGCAAGGCGTTTGAGGGCTGGTCGCGCACCACGCCATCGGAACGATCCGCCGCCCTGTTGCGCATCGCCGACCGGATCGCGGCGGAAGCCGATGCCTTCGCGGCGTTAGAGGCGCTCAATTGCGGCAAGCCCATCAATGCCGCACTCAATGACGAAATCCCCGCCATCGTCGATTGCTACCGGTTCTTTGCCGGTGCCGTGCGCTGCCAGACAGGCGCGCTGGCGGGTGAGTACATGGCAGGCCACACCAGCATGATCCGCCGTGATGCCGTGGGGGTGATCGCGCAAATCGCGCCGTGGAATTACCCGCTGATGATGATGGCGTGGAAGCTGGGGCCGTCCATCGGTGGCGGCAATACCGTGGTGTTCAAGCCATCCGAACAAACCCCGCTGACCGCGCTGAAGATGGCCCGCATTCTGGCCGAAGAACTTCCCGAAGGGGTGGTCAACATCGTCGCCGGGCGCGGCCAGACCGTGGGCAGCTACCTGATCAACCACCCCGGCGTGGACATGATCTCACTCACCGGCGATGTGGCGACGGGGAAAAAGATGCTCGACGCCGCCGCGAAATCGGTGAAACGCACGCATCTGGAGCTGGGCGGCAAAGCCCCGGTCATCGTGTTTGACGATGCCGATATCGGCGAAGTTGTCGATGGCCTGCGCGCCTTTGGCTTCTATAACGCTGGCCAGGACTGCACCGCCGCCTGCCGCATTTATGCCGGGAAAAAAGTGTATGATCGGCTCGTGGCCGATCTGTCCTCTGCGGTATCGACCATTGCGCTGGCGCAGGCGGATGATACGGCCAACGAGATCGGCCCGCTTATCAGCCTGCGCCAACGCGACCGCGTGGCGAGTTTCGTCAACCGCGCCCGCGACCTGCCCCATATCGAGATCACAACGGGGGGCGAGGTCATGACGGATGGTTTTTACTACCGCCCCACGGTGGTGGCCGGGGCGCGTCAGGATGATGAGATCGTGCGGCGCGAGGTCTTTGGCCCGGTGGTGTCGATCACGCCGTTCACCGACGTGGATCAGGCGGTGGACTGGGCGAATGAGTCCGACTACGGGCTGGCGTCGAGTGTGTGGACGCGGGACGTGGGCCGGGCGATGGGCACGGCGGCACGACTGCGCTACGGCTGCACCTGGGTGAACACGCATTTCATGCTGGTGAACGAGATGCCGCACGGCGGGCTGAAGCAATCAGGCTACGGCAAGGACATGAGTGCGTACGCGCTGGAGGATTACACCGTGGTGCGGCATGTGATGGTGAAGCACTGAGGGGGGAGATGGCCGGGTCTTTGAAGTTCACGTTGAAATTTCAAAGGCCGAGCAGAACAAAAAAACTGTCCAAGACGTTCGCAACGCTAGACGATTAGCCATAGAAATAACGCGAGGCTTGTTATTGGGAGCAGGCTGAATTCTAAAGGCGTAGAACCCTCTTGTTCAGGGGACTTTTCAACCAACCACTTTCCCGATCTGTCCCGCGACACGTCGGGCCGCGCCTGCCACCCGGCCCGCGCAAGCGTGCTGGGGCGTTCGTCGGGATCAAGGAGAATAAGGGCGGGGAAATCCCCGCCCTTTACGGCCGTATCTGCGGCCTGCTGCTCAGTAAATCAGCGCGTCATAGACACCGAAGGCGGTGTTGGTGGACGCGAGCCTGTCGCCCAGACCATTGTCGCGGGCATAGGCCACAACCGCGTTGTAGGTGCCCGGCCCGAACGAACCATCAATGCCCGACCGGTAATAGCCCATCGCCGCAAGCCGCTGTTGAATGCGCTGGCGTTCCGTGCGGCCATAGCTGTTGAAGGCGCGGGCGGCCGGGGTCTGATAGACGCTGGTGTGTTGCGGCTGGGGGGCATAGACCGGATCAGGCGCGCGCGGCACATAGACCGGCTGGCGGCGCGGTTGGTGCTGGCGCGAACTTTCGATCAGCTTGTCCACGATGACGGCGGCGACGACCCCTTGCAGGAAGAGCCGCTCGTTCCGCCCCAGCGCTTGTGCGGGGGCAAGGGATGACGCAAGCACTGCCGTAGCCGTGATGGCAGCGATAACGGTGGTTTTGACATTTGGCAGCATGTCAGGTTCCTTTCCAATATGGCGTTGGTGCCTGTCAGGAAGATGGGCCCCCAGACCCTGCTAGGCAAACTCAGGCAGTTGTTATCCGATATCAACCCATCAAACCGTTGAAAT
>JAYSSN010000180.1:0-4048 GCA_043720555.1 Rhodobacterales bacterium
CGGGCCGGGGCGCTGGGGGTGATTCCAAAGACGCTTTCGGCCCGCAGCATGGCAGACGGCATCCGCAGCATGTTGCGCGGCGAAAGCTTTGATCCGGTGTCCCCGGACGGTGGCGCGAGCGAAAATGCTTACGCTCTGACGCGGCGCGAAATTGATGTTCTGCACGGACTTTATGCAGGTAAGTCAAACAAGGAAATCGGCCGCGATCTGGACTTGCAGGAAGTGACCGTGAAGTTGCATGTCAAGACGCTGAGCCGTAAGCTGGGGGCGAAAAACCGCACCCATGCCGCGATGATAGCGCGCGACGAAGGGCAGGTTTGACGCCGGGCATGCTGCGCTTTCGCTGCGCAGCATTTTTGCAGCATTTCTGCGCGGCGTCAGACGGTATGCAGGTAAAGATCATAGTCGACGTCGGAGACGGTGCGCGCCACGCGGGCGTATTCGGCGGTCTTCACGGCGGTAAAGGTGCGGTGCATGTCTGCGCCCAGTGCCTCTTGCAGAAACGCCGACGCCGTTGCCGCCTCGATCGCGGACCGCCAGTCCACGGGCATCGGCGGGCCACCTGCCGCATAGCCGTTACCGGTCGTTTCCGGGCCGGGGTCGATCTGGTGTGCAAGGCCGTGGCGGATCCCCGCCAGCACGGTGGCGGCAACAAGGTAGGGGTTGGCATCCACCCCTGCGGGACGGTGTTCGATCCGCCGGGCCTTCATGTCACCGGCAGGAATGCGCAGGGCAACCGAACGGTTGTTTACCCCCCAGGTGGGTGACACGGGGGCATAGGATTGGCCCACGAACCGCCGCCAACTGTTGGCATGGGGCGCGAATACCAGCATGGATTCACCCATCGTCGCGCGCAGGCCGCCAAGGGCCTGCAGGAGGGTGGGGGACCATTGGCCTTCGGTGTCCTCGACAAACACATTGCGGCCCGTGGCATCTTGCAACGACACGTGGAAATGCATGCCTGATCCGGCGTAGTCGGCAATCGGCTTGGCCATGAAGCAGGCGGTCACTCCGTGCGCGCGGGCCTGTGCACGCACGATGCGCTTCAGGCGTATCAGATCATCCGCCGCTTGCAGCACATCCGCGCGGTAATGCAGCGTCAGTTCGTACTGCCCCGGCGCGAATTCGGAAATCATGGTTTCGGCGGTGATCCCGGCCCGGGCAGCACCGGCGTAGATATCATTGAAAAGCGGCAACATGCCGTGCAAGGCATCGACGGAATAAACCTCGGTCTTCCTGGATAGCCGGCCATCCAGCACGTCGCCCGCCGGAACCACGCGGCCATCGGGGCCGCGTTCATTTGCCAGCAGGAAGAATTCAAGCTCAAAGGCACCAGCGGGATGCAGCCCTTCTGCCGCCATCGCCTGCACCTGCCGGGCAAGGGCATGGCGGGGGTCCGAGGTCATCGGTGTGCCGTCGAGGTTGTAACACATCATCAACATCTCGCCGCGTGGCGGCATCGTGTTGTGCAGGACCACGAGTGAGCCGGGTATGGGCCAGGCGCGGCGGTCGCCATCGCCGTGGTCCCAGATCAGGCCGGTTTCATGTACATCCTCGCCACAGATATCGAGGCCGAGGATCGAAATCGGCAGATGGCGCCCGTTGTTGTAAATCGACAAGAGTTCGTGGCGCCGAATGATCTTGCCACGGCCGATCCCGTTGGAATCGTGCAAGACGATATCGAAGGCCTCGATTTCAGGGTGCGCGGCAAGGAAGGCGTCAGCCTCGGCTGGGGACGATCCGGAAGGGGAAAAGGTCATGTCACAAGATCCGAAAGGATTTCATCGAAGGCAGCGATCAGGCGGTCGATCTGGCGTTTTTTGGTGGCGGGGCTGACCAGCATCATGTTGTGGAAAGGCGCGATCAGGCAGCCGCGGTTCAGCAGACCGGTATGGACCACGGACTCTACCTGCGGGATATGGGCAAGGGCTGCCTCGGCACCGTTCCGCAAGGGGCCGGGGGCGCAAATGAATTCCACACGCGCGCCGACCCGCGCCACATGCCAGGGCAGGGCATGACGCGTGATGCTGGTGGCGAGGCCCGCTTGCAGGCGGGCGGCACCTGCCTCCATCCGGGCATAGTTGGCGGGGGTCATCACGTCGGCGAGTGTCGCACACAGGCAGGCGAATTGCATCGGGTTTCCCGACAGGGTGGTGCCCATGCCGGAATGCCCGGCTGGCCGGGTGGCGTTGTATTTGGCGAACCGTACAGCCACGGCACCGCGCATGCCCCAGACGGCGGTTGGCATGCCACCGGCCACGCATTTGCCGACCACGAACATATCTGGCGTCAGGCCGTGCACGCGGGTATAGCCGCCAAGGCCTGTCGAAATGGTATGCGTTTCATCCATGATGAGCAGCGCGCCATGTTCGGTGGCGAGGGTTTGCAGGTCTTGCAGAAAGCCGGGCGCGGGCAGGACCATGCCGGAATTCGTCATCACGGGTTCGGTCAGGATGCAGGCGACATCACCCTTGGCAAGTGCGGCCCTGACCGCTGCCAGATCATTGAATTCGCAGGCCACCGCTCCCAGCGTCAGATCCTGCACACGGCCTGTCAGGCCGGGGCGGTTGATGGTGGTGCCATCGTCGAGTGCCACCATCGTGTCATCGACCGTGCCATGGTAGCTGCCGTTGAACACAAGCACCTTTGGCCGCCCTGTCACCGCGCGGGCGACCCGGATGGTAAAGCGGTTGGCATCAGTCGCAGTCGTGGCGATCTGCCAGCGGAAGGTGCCGAAGGTTTCGGTCAGCAGGCGGCCTGCCTTGGCCGCATCGCGTGACGGCAGCATGTAGGTCAGCCCGGCCTTGGCTTGGGCAGCGATGGCACGGGCCACGGGTGTGGGAGAGTGGCCGAACATGCTGCCGGTGTCGCCGAGGCAGAAGTCGTCGATGGCAAAGCCGTCGATATCGGTCAGGCGTGCGCCTCTGGCATGGGCCACCACCATCGGAAAGGGCATCGGCCAGTCGGTCATCCAGTGCATCGGCACGCCGCCCAGCCAGTCACCGCTGGCTGCCGCTGCCGCCGCCTGCGACGCAGGCCGCCCGGCCGCGTAGCGCCGGGCCTCACGCGTGCCGATCTGTGCCAGCCGTGCTGTCTTGATGCCTGCGATCATTGCCATTTGCGCGCTCCGACGTTCGGGGGCAGTTATGGCAAGAGTTTTGATCAAATGAAAGGCCGCACAGCCCGGCCGTCAGGCCGCATGCGCCCCTGCCGCAAGCGCCGCGATATTGGCCAGCACGTCGGCGACGGATTTCCCTGCGCCGATATCCTTGACGATGGCCGATCCGACCACACAGCCATCCGCGACGGAAGCAATTCCCCGTGCGGCGTCCGGCGTAGTGATGCCAAAGCCCACAATGACCGGCAGATCGGTGCTGGCCTTGATGCGCGCGACTTCGGGTGCCACGTCGGTTGCAACGGCGGCTGCGGCCCCGGTAATGCCGGTGACCGAGACGTAGTAGACAAAGCCCGAGGTATTCTGCAGGACCTTGGGCAGGCGTTTGGCATCTGTAGTCGGGGTGGCCAGACGGATGAAGTTCAACCCGGCGGCCTGCGCGGGCAGACACAGTTCGGCATCCTCTTCGGGCGGCAGGTCGACCACGATCAGCCCGTCGATCCCGGCGGCCCTGGCATCCACAAGAAAGCGATCAACGCCGCGGCTGTAGATGGGGTTGTAGTAGCCCATCAGCACGATTGGGGTCGTCGTATCCCCTGCACGGAAGTCGCGCACCATTTGCAGTGTCGCCTCAAGCGTCATGCCGCCTTCCAGCGCGCGTTGGCCGGCCAACTGGATGGTCGGGCCATCGGCCATCGGATCGGTGAAGGGCATGCCCAGCTCGATAATATCGACGCCCGCGCCCGGCATCCCCTGCATCACGGCCAGCGAGGTTGCAATGTCAGGATCGCCCCCCATGATATAGGCCACGAACGCCTTTTTCCGCGCAGTGCGCAGGCGCGCAAAGGTGTCATCAATCCGGGTCATCAGGCGTCCTTTCGGGGTCTCGCCGCAGACCTGCCGGAAAGGCGCGCGGAAATCAAGTGAGCGTGC
>JAYSSN010000181.1:0-4047 GCA_043720555.1 Rhodobacterales bacterium
GCGCGATGCTGCCCTGCAACGTCATTCTGCGGGCGGTCGATGGCGGTGTCGAGGTCAGCGCGATTGATCCGGTTTCCTCGATGCAAGCTATAGATAACAAAGAGTTGCACGCGGTGGCAGGACAGGTCCGCGATCTTCTGGCGCGGGCCGTCGCGGCCATCTGAGGTATGGTGCCCGCGCCCGTGGGACGGTGCATATCCAGGTACATATCCAAGGGCATATCACGCCGCGCAAGTGGTGCTGTGGGCATCGTTGGGCGCCTTGTTTCATCTGGTCGCCTGCGGCTCCGCCACTGGGCGAAAGTGCCTGCTTGCATCATCAAGCATGCGTGAAACGCACCACCGGGCGTAGAACCCCGCAAACAGCAAACCAAACCAGCGCCCCGGCAGCGACGACGGCAGCCGGTAGTCGATGTAAACCCGGGTGCTCGTCCGCCCGGCAATGTCGCGGGTTTCAAACCCCATGACGTAGCTGTCGATGATCAGCAACCGTTGGCGGCCACGGGTTTCCCAGGTTTTATGCGCAGGTGGTGTCCGCTCGGTCACCACTTCCACAACAACCAGCGCCAGCCCCAGAAAATGTCCGCCCATCCGGATCACCGATCCGACTGAGCGGCCTTGGGCTGCGTCGAAGTCATAAGTCATCCGGCCACCCAGCAGCATCATCGACCGCTTTTCCATATGGGCTGCGAGGCGGGTCTGATCGTCCAGATAGGCGAAAACCTCAGCCTGCGATGCCGGAATGATCACCTCTTTCTGATGGTGGTAGTTGCGTGCTTGCATCGGCCCTTTCTTCTATCCACCGGGCATCAGCGGCCCTTGCGATGCCCGGTCGCCCATCATCAGACATGCGGTCCGGCGATGCCGCAGAACATCTGAGGCAGCGCCGGTCTGAACAGGGATCATAGTCGACAGAAAACGCCCCCGTCGTTGATCTGGATCATCGCTCGGGGGCTTTCTTTCTCGCATGCGGGGCTGTATCGGTACTCAGCCGCCAGCCCGTGGGGGCCCTGCCGGCCCCTTCGCCGTTTTTGACCGGCATCAGTCAAGCGACCTAGCGCCGCTGGTTGACGGACCGTTGCGGGTTTTGCCGAAATTGTTGCTGCAAAGATGGCCTGAACAAAAGTCGGTGCGTCAGACAATCAGCACCGGCGCAAAGCCACCGCCCGGCGTGCGGAAATTCGTGGTCTGGCCCTGATAAATCCGGGCCGCAACCAGCATCGTCTGCGCCCGGTAGGTGTAGAGCCGCACATCGACCTTGCGCTGCGTGGGCACGCCATCGAGCCGGATCATCCGCTGGCCAGGGGCGGCGATGGTCTGCGCCACATAATCCGCTGCCAGAATATCGGTCCAGACCGATTTCGTCAGCTTGTCGCCGCGATACACCGCCTTGCCGCCATGCCCCGACACCGGCTTGAAAAACAACTGCCGCCGTGCCGACCACAACTCATCCGCGTTCTGCGGCGTCACCATTCGGGTCTGTGGTATCCCTGCCAGCTGACCGATCATCGCAGCCGGGGCCCCCGGCCCGGCCAACGCCACAGGGTCTGACAACAGCGTCAGATTGCGCTTATGTGCCAGCAGCGGGTGGTTGTGCGGGTTCGGGGTCAGCACGACTGCGCCATCCTGATAGGCGCGGCGCAGGGCGGCGTGGCCGGGTTCGGCCAATGCAAAATCGACCAGCCGATTATAGACCAGATCAATCTGCAAATCGCCGAGGAACAACCCCGCATCCCGATACTCCAACGCGCACGGATCGCAGATCACCGCATCAATCCCCGCCCCGATCAGCATCTGCTGCGCCAGCACGAATTCGGGATACAGATACTGCGCCTCCGGGGCATCATCGATAATGGCGATCCGGCGCAGCGGGGCATCCCCGCGCTGGCGCTGCCATTCTTCACGGAACATCGCCAACACGCGCGCCTCAAACCCAAGCGTCAGCCCATCCTCGGGGCGGTGCACCAGTTCGGCGCAACATACCGATTGCGCCCGGGCAAGCAGGGCGTTCAGGAACGCGCCCCCGGCATTGGTATTCACCTCGATCAGCTTTGGGCCGTCGTCGCCCAGATGAAAATCATAGCCCATCAGCGCGCCCGCCGGACCGGGATCAACCTGTGAAATCTCCGGTGCCCAAGCCATTGCAGCTTTGCGAAAGGCCGGGATTTGTGCCACCGCCTCGATTGATGTGACGGTAGATTGCATGTCCTCCAGTGCCGCGGCTGGCAAAAACACCGGTACGTTGGAAAACAGGTGCGGGTGGGTCGCGGCCATCTGGAAGGACAGGTCCGGTTTCCCCGATGCGGTTGCAAGAGTTCGGTCCAGTTTCGCCTGCTCGATCGTGATGCAAAAGCAGGTCTGGTTGAGGTCCGCCGGGACCAGACCGGGCACGCCAGCAAGGAGGTTATCACAGGTGGCGGGCATCTGGTTTCCTAGTGTGGCTTCAGGCGGAAAAATGGGAACAGGTGGTCACTCTGGCAGGTAACTCTCATTTCTCAGTATAACCCATTTTTTTCCCGCGAAGTTGATCGAGGTCAACGTGGCGTTGGTTCGCAAGCCCCAGGGTTCATTTATCTGCCGCCACCGGCGCGATGACGCTTGCTCGACAAAGTGCAGGAGAAAAATTCTTTGGGTGGTTGGAACAGGTTCGTCGAACGAGGAGCATTCGGGTTGAAAAACAAAGCCAAGCTGCGCGTTGCCATCAACGGCTATGGCGTCATCGGCAAGCGGGTGGCAGATGCCGTTGCGCTTCAGCCCGACATGCAAATCGCCGGGATCGCCGATGTCGCGGCGGACTGGCGGATTGCAGTTGCAGTGCAGCGTAGCTTTGCTATTTTCGGCGCCACCGATACGGCAGGCGAGGCAATGCGTGCAGCGGGTCTGCCGGTCAGCGGGGGCCTGCCCGGTCTGCTGGCCGTTGCCGACGTTGTGGTGGATGCCACGCCAAAAGCCGTCGCAACCGCCAATATCGCGGCTTACCGATCCGCCGGGCTGAAATTCATTGTGCAGGGCGGCGAGAAACATGCGGCGACTGGCCATTCCTTCGTCGCCGAGGCGTCGTATGTGACCGCGCTGAACCGTCAAAGTACCCGTGTGGTGTCGTGTAACACGACCTCAATCGTGCGCACGTTGACTGCGCTGAAACAGGCCGGGCTGTTGCTGAAAGCGCGCGGCGTATTGCTGCGCCGGGCCACTGATCCCTGGGAAAGCCATCAGGGCCGCATCATGAACACGCTGGTACCCGAGCCGACGATCCCCAGTCATCAGGGCCCGGATGCCCAAAGTGTCGATCCCGATCTTGATTTGGTGACGATGGCGGTCAAGGTGCCGCAAACCCTCGGGCATCTGCACTACTGGAGCGTTACGCTGACCCGGCCCACTGACCGCGACGAAGTTCTGCGCGCCTTTCGCGCTTCGTCCCGCATCCTGCTGATGCGCGGCGATGCGGGGTTGGGTGCCTCAATAACGTCAAGGAATGGATGCAGGATATCGGCCGCCCGCGCGCTGACCTTTACGAAGTGGCCGTGTGGGAAGATATGCTGACGGTGCAAGGTGACGAGCTGTTTCATGCCTACCTGGTCGATAATCAGGCTATCGTCGTACCGGAATCCATAGACGCAATCCGCGCGATCAGCGGGCTGCAATCCGACCCCGCGACGTCGATCCGCATGACCGATACCGCACTGGGGATCGGCGGCGTACTGGCCGCTGGTAGCCCGGCATGACCGCCGTGCTGTCCAGATTGATATCTGGCAGCGCTACTCCCGACCGCCTGCCAAACCTGACCACAGGAGAATGACCATGACCAAGACCACCTTTGACGTAACCGATTTGTTCAGCATCCTCGATTTTGCCGGGGTGCAAAATCGGTTGCTGGCGCTGTCGGGTGTGGGTGCGGTCGAGATGACGGCGACCTCAAGTAGCGTTACGGTGACTTACGACCCTGACCGCACCGATGCCGAGACAATCGCTGCGGAAATCAAGGCTTGCGGTTTCCACTGTCGGGGCGAAACGGTGCCCAATCATATCTGCATCCCGAACCGCACGG